>NZ_JBISWL010000083.1:0-109228 GCF_044462265.1 Kocuria rhizosphaerae | reverse complement strand
TCGTGACCGATCTCGATCAGAAGCTGACGTGGACCGAACTCGACCGGCGTGCCGTGGACACTGTCCGGGTGCTGGCGGCGGATGCGGTGGAGAAGGTGGGCAATGGGCATCCGGGGACCGCGATGTCCTTGGCGCCGGCGGCGTATCTGCTGTTCCAGAAGGTGATGGTCCACGACCCGACCGATGACCGGTGGACCGGGCGTGACCGGTTCGTCCTCTCCCCGGGCCACACCTCGCTGACGCTGTACCTGCAGCTGTTCCTGTCCGGGTACGGGATGGAGCTCGAGGACATCGCGTCCCTGCGGACCTGGGGCTCGAAGACCCCGGGACACCCGGAGTACCGGCACACCACCGGGGTGGAGATCACCACCGGCCCGCTGGGCCAGGGCCTGGCCTCGGCGGTCGGGTTCGCCTACGCCCAGCGCTACACGAGGGGCCTGCTCGATCCCGAGGCCGCCGCGGGGAGCTCTCCCTTCGACCACATGGTGTACGTGATCGCCTCCGACGGGGACCTGCAGGAGGGGATCACCTCCGAGGCGTCCTCGCTGGCCGGTGTCCAGGAGCTGGGCAATCTCGTGGTGATCTACGACGACAACCACATCTCCATCGAGGACGACACCGACGTGGCCTTCACCGAGGACGTGTGCGCCCGCTACGCCGCCTACGGCTGGGACGTGGCACGGGTGGACTGGACGAAGTCCGGGGACTACGTCGAGGACGTGGCCGAGCTCTACGCGGCGATCCGCGCCGCGAAGGCGCAGACCGCCAAGCCCTCGCTGATCGCCCTGCGCACGGTCATCGGGTTCCCGGCCCCGGGCAAGCAGAACACCGGGGGCATCCACGGCTCCAAGCTCGGGGCCGAGGAGGTCGCCGCGACCAAGGAGGTCCTCGGCTTCGACCCGGAGAAGTCCTTCGTGGTGGAGGATGAGGTGATCGCCCACACCCGGGGCATCCAGGATCGGATGAAGGAGGTCCGGGCGCGGTGGGAGGAGCAGTTCTCCGCCTGGCGTCAGGCCAACCCCGACCGGGCGAGCCTCTACGACCGGATCCGGGCCGAGGAACTGCCCGAGAACTACGCGGACGCCTTCCCCGTCTTCGAGGCGGGGGCGGACGTGGCGACCCGGGCGGCCTCGGGCAAGGTCATCAACGCGATCGCCGCCACGTTCCCGGAGCTGTGGGGCGGGTCGGCGGACCTGGCCGGGTCCAACAACACGACCATCGAGTCCGCCAAGTCCTTCATCCCGGCGGCCCGTTCCACGGCCAAGTGGTCCGGGGACCCCTACGGGCGGGTGCTGCACTTCGGGATCCGCGAGCACGCCGCGGCGGCGATCGTCAACGGCATCGTGATGTCCTCCCAGACCCGGGCGTTCTGCGGGACGTTCCTGATCTTCTCCGACTACCAGCGCCCGGCCGTGCGCCTGGGCGCGCTGATGAAGGTCCCGGCCATCTACGTGTGGACCCACGACTCGATCGGCCTGGGCGAGGACGGGCCCACCCACCAGCCGGTCGAGCAGCTCTCGGCCCTGCGCGCGATCCCGGGCCTGGACGTGGTCCGCCCGGCCGATGCCAACGAGACCGCCATCGCCTGGCGGACGGTGCTGGAGAACCGTCACGGCCCGGCCGGGATCGCCCTGACCCGCCAGAACGTGCCCACCTTCGCCCGGGAGGACCTCCACCCCGAGGCCGAGGGCGAGAAGTTCGCCTCCGCCGAGGGCACCGCCCGCGGCGGCTACGTCCTGGCCCAGGCCCCCGGAGGCGCAGAACCGGACGTGATCCTGATCGGCACCGGCTCCGAGGTCGCCCTGGCCGTTCAGGCCCGGGCGCAGCTGGCCGCGCAGGGCATCAACGCCCGGGTCGTGTCCATGCCCTGCCGGGAGTGGTTCGACGCCCAGGACCCCGACTACCGCGAGTCCGTGATCCCCTCCCGGATCAAGGCCAGGGTCTCCGTGGAGGCCGGGATAGCCATGTCCTGGCGAGACCTGATCGGCGACGCCGGGCGGGCCGTGTCCCTGGAGCACTTCGGGGAGTCGGCCGACTACCAGAGGCTCTACCGCGAGTTCGGCATCACCGCCGAAGCGGTCACCACCGCCGCCCAGGACTCCCTGGCCGCCGCGGCCCAGACCGCTCCCACCGGAAGCTGAACCGCACCGGTTCCCCCCACCACCCAGCCCGCGGGGCGGGCACGGCATCACCGGTGCCCGCCCCCGCCCGACCAGCACTGCAGCCCGGCTGCAGAGAACCGAGGACCGCATGACCACTCCCACCCGCAAGCTCTCCGAGGCCGGAGTCTCGATCTGGCTCGACGACCTCTCCCGTGAGCGCCTGACCTCCGGGGGACTGGGCCGGCTGATCGAGGAGAAGGACGTCGTGGGCGTGACCACGAACCCCACGATCTTCGCCGCCGCCCTGGCCGCCCACGACGCCTACGAGGACCAGGTGCGCGAGCTCGCCGCGACCGGCACCGACGTCGACGAGGCCGTGCTGGCCATCACCACCGACGACGTCCGCGAGGCCTGCGACCTGTTCGCCCCCACCTACGAGGCCACCCAGGGCGTGGACGGACGGGTGTCCATCGAGGTCGACCCCCGCCTGGCCCAGGACGCCGAGGCGACCGCGGCCATGGCCCAGCGCCTGTCCCAGACCATCGACCGCCCCAACGCGCTGATCAAGATCCCCGCCACCGAGGCCGGGCTGCCCGCGATCACCGCCACGATCGCCGAGGGCATCTCGGTCAACGTGACCCTGATCTTCTCCCTGGACCGGTACCGGGCGGTCATCAACGCCTACCTGCTGGGCCTGGAGCAGGCCCTGGAGGCCGGCAAGGACCTCACCACCATCCACTCCGTGGCCTCCTTCTTCGTCTCCCGGGTGGACACCGAGATCGACGCCCGCCTCGAGCGGGTCGGCACCAAGGACGCCCAGGAGCTCAAGGGCAAGGCCGGGCTGGCCAACGCCCGCCTCGCCTACCAGATCTTCCAGGACTCCGTGGACACCGAACGCTGGGCCCGCCTGACCGGGGCCGGGGCGAACCCACAGCGGCCGCTGTGGGCCTCCACCGGGGTGAAGGACCCCTCCCTGCCCGACACCCTCTACGTGACCGGGCTCGTGGCCCCGCACACGGTCAACACCATGCCCGAGAAGACCCTCGAGGCCACCTACGACCACGCCGAGATCACCGGGGACACCATCAGCGGCACCTACGAGGCCTCCAACGCGGTCCTCGACGCCCTCGCGCACGCCGGGGTCTCCTACGACGAGGTCGTCACCAAGCTCGAGACCGAGGGCCTGACCAAGTTCGAGGACTCCTGGGACGAGCTGCTGGCCACCGTCCGCAACGCTCTCGACAACGCCCGCTGACCCTCGCCGGCACCGACTCCCGCCCTGCCCCATCCGAAGGAGAACCCATGAGCTCCCTGTCCGTCCAGACCTCCGGCGCGGCCCGCGACGCCGTCGACCGGCACGTGCCCGCGCTGGTGGGCGACAGGTTCGCCTCCCAGCTCTTCGCCCAGGACCCCACCCTGTGGGGGCCCGCGGCGGAGGACGAGTCCTCGAAGCGCCTCGGCTGGGTCGAGGCCGCCCAGGTCTCCCGTCCGCTGCTCGGCGAGATCACGGCGCTGCGCGAGGAGTTCGCGGCCGAGGGGGTGGACCGGTTCGTGCTCGCGGGCATGGGCGGGTCCTCCCTGGCCCCCGAGGTGATCACCCGCACCGCGGGCGTGGACCTGTTCGTGCTCGACTCTACCGACCCCGAGATGGTCGGGGCCGCGCTGGCCGACCGGCTCGAGCGGACGGCGATCGTCGTGTCCTCGAAGTCCGGTTCCACGGTCGAGACCGACTCGGCGCGGCGGGTCTTCGCCCGGGCCTTCGAAGACGCGGGGATCGACGCCGCCTCGCGCATCGTCGTGGTGACGGACCCCGGCTCGCCGATGGAGGCCTCGGCGCGCGAGGCGGGCTACCGCCGGGTCTTCACCGCGGACCCGGCCGTGGGCGGGCGCTTCTCCGCCCTGACGGCGTTCGGTCTGGTCCCCTCCGGCCTGGCCGGTGTGGACGTCGAGGCGCTGCTCGACGAGGCGGACGAGGCGGCGGAGGTGCTGCGCGAGGACGCCGAGGACAACCCCGGTCTGCACCTGGGCGCCGCGCTGGGCGGGACCGATCCCCTGCGCAACAAGCTGGTCTTCCGGGACCTCGGCTCCGGGATCGCGGGGTTCGCCGACTGGGCGGAGCAGCTGATCGCGGAGTCCACGGGCAAGGAGGGGAAGGGCCTCCTGCCCGTCGTCGCCGGCAACGGCCCGGACGACGCCCCGGAGACGTCCGCGGGCGCCGCGGACGTCCTCGTGGTCGAGCTCGTGGCCGAGGACGTCGAGGAGGCCCCGGAGGGCGACGCCGTACGGGTGTCCGGGTCCCTGGGCTCGCAGCTCATGCTGTGGGAGGTCGCCACGGCGGTCGCCGGGCGGCTGCTCGGCATCAACCCGTACGACCAGCCGGACGTGGAGTCGGCGAAGAACGCGACGCGCGCCCTGCTCGAGGACAAGCCGCAGCCCTCCCCCGCCGACGTGGTCGACGGTCCCGTGGAGATCCGCGGGTCGAAGGAGCTCCTCGACGGGACGCGCACGGTCGAGGACGCCCTGGGCAAGCTGCTGGGGCAGCTTCCGGAGACCGGCTACCTCTCCGTCCAGGCCTACTTCGACCGGCTCACGTGGGCCGAGCTGGAGAGCATCCGGCCCGTCCTGGCGCGGGCCACGGGCCGTCCCGTGACCTTCGGCTGGGGCCCGCGGTTCCTGCACTCCACCGGCCAGTACCACAAGGGCGGCCCTGCCGAGGGCGTGTACCTCCAGGTCACGGCCGCCTCGGAGACGGACCTGGACATCCCCGACAGCCCCTTCAGCTTCGGGGAGCTGATCGCAGCCCAGGCCGACGGCGACGCCCAGGTCCTCGAGGACCACGGCCGGCCCGTGCTGCGGCTGCGCCTGACCGACCGGAGCCAGGGCGTGGCCCGGCTCCGGGAGGCGGTCGCGGCCCTGGGCCGCTGACCGGGCCGGAGGGACCGGACCACTGTCCTAGTATGGGAGAACGCCACGGTCGGCGCGGGACGTCCCGCGCCGACCGTTGCGCGTGAAGGGGCCGGTGAGCGCGCTGCGCCCGCCCGGCACCGCAGAGACGTGAAGGAGATCCGTTGCCAGAGAAGAATGCCCGCAATCCCTTGCGGGACCCGAGGGACAGGCGGCTCGTGCGGGTCGCCGCCCCGTCGGCGCTCGTGCTGTTCGGCGTGACGGGGGACCTCGCCAAGAAGAAGCTCCTGCCGGCGATGTACGACCTCGCCAACCGGGGGCTGCTGCCTCCGTCGTTCGCGCTCGTCGGCTTCGGTCGCCGCGACTGGTCGCACGAGGAGTTCCGGGAGGTGGTGCGCGAGTCCGTGGAGTCCTACGCCCGCACCCCGTTCCAGGAGGACGTGTGGCGGCAGTTCGCCTCGGGCGTCCGGTTCGTGCGCGGCGAATTCGACGAGGACAAGGCCTACGAGGCGCTGAAGTCCACCCTGAAGGACCTCGACGTCAACGCCGGTACGCGCGGCAACCACGCGTTCTACCTCTCGATCCCGCCCAAGGCGTTCGAGACCGTGTGCCAGCGCCTGGCCGACCACGGGCTCGCCCAGCACGAGAACGCCTCAGGATGGCGGCGGGTGGTCATCGAGAAGCCGTTCGGCCACGACCTCGAGTCCGCGGCGGAGCTCAACGCCATCGTGGAGCGGGTCTTCCCGCAGGACTCCGTCTTCCGCATCGACCACTACCTCGGCAAGGAGACGGTGCAGAACATCCTGGCGCTGCGCTTCGCGAACCAGATGTTCGAGCCGCTGTGGAACGCGCAGTTCGTGGACCACGTGCAGATCACCATGGCCGAGGACATCGGCATCGGCTCCCGCGCCGGCTACTACGACGGCGTGGGCGCGGCCCGCGACGTCATCCAGAACCACCTGCTGCAGCTGCTGGCCCTCACCGCCATGGAGGAGCCGCTGTCCTTCGAGGCGCACCACATGCGCGCGGAGAAGGCCAAGGTGCTCGCCTCCGTGGTGCTGCCCGACGACCTGGCCTCGCACTCGGCGCTCGGTCAGTACCGCTCCGGGCTGCAGGGCGGGGAGCGCGTCAAGGCCTTCCACGAGGAGCAGGACATCCCGGCGGACTCCCGCACGGAGACCTTCGCGGCCCTGCGCGTGGACATCAACAACCGCCGCTGGGCCGACGTGCCGTTCTACCTCCGGGCCGGCAAGCGCCTGGGCCGGCGCGTGACCGAGATCGCCGTGCAGTTCAAGAAGTCCCCGAACCTGCTGTTCGGGGACAACGGCCACGAGGACCTCGGGCAGAACGTCATCGTGATCCGGATCCAGCCCGACGAGGGCGTGACCATCCGCCTCGGCTCCAAGGTGCCCGGAACCCAGTCGGAGATCCGCGACGTCACCATGGACTTCGGCTACGGGCACTCGTTCACCGAGTCCAGCCCTGAGGCCTACGAGCGGCTCATCCTCGACGTCCTGCTCGGCGAGCCACCGCTGTTCCCGGACCACGAGGAGGTCGAGCTGTCCTGGCGGATCCTCGACCCCTTCGAGGAGTGCTGGGAGCAGCAGCAGATCATGCCGGAGCCGTACGCACCGGGGTCCTGGGGACCCGCCGGCGCGCACGAGCTGCTGGCCCGCGACGGACGCGTCTGGAGGCGACCGTGATCGTTTCGATGGAGAACACCACCACCTCGGCCATCGACAAGAAGCTCAACCAGCTGCGGGACCAGCACGGCGTCGTCACGCTGGGCCGTGTGCTCACCCTCGTCATCCTGGCGCAGGCCGGGCACTCGGAGGCCGCGCTCGAGGCTGCGAACTTCGCGAGCCACGAACACCCGTGCCGGATCCTGGTGCACGTGGCGCACTCGTCCGCCGAGAGCACCCGGCTCGACGCGCAGCTGCGCATGGGCGGCGACGCCGGAGCCTCCGAGGTCATCGTGCTGCACGGCTACGGGGAGCTCGCCGAGCCCACGGAGACCCTCTTCTCCGCTCTGCTGCTGCCGGACGCCCCGATCGTCGCCTGGTGGCCGCACACGGTGCCGGCCCCCACCCCGCACACGTCCTCGATCGCACGGATCGCCCACCGCCGGATCATGGACTCCGCGCGCAGCGAGGACACGTTCGAGACGCTGCTCGACCTCAGCCGGCGGTACGTGCCCGGCGACACCGACCTGGCCTGGACCCGGGCGACGAACTGGCGCATCCAGCTCGCGGCGGTCCTGGACCAGGCCGAGCCGGCCCCCGTGCGCGAGGTCGTCGTCGAGGGCTGTGGGCACTCCCCCAGCGTCGTGCTGGTCGGCGCATGGCTGGGCACCCGGCTCGACGCCGAGGTCACCTTCGTCAACAATCCCGGCCCCCGGCGGCTCGACCGGGTCACCCTCGTCCGCGACGACGGGGAGATCGTGCTCGAGCGGCCCGGCCGGACCGTGGCGGTGCTCCGCCAGCCGGGCCAGCCCGACCAGCAGATCGCCATGCCCGTGCGGGACCTCAAGGCCTGCATCGCCGAGGAGCTCCGGCGCCTGGACCCGGACGAGGTCTACGGCGAGGTGCTCACGACCGGGCTGCACGACGTGCGCGTGGCCGACATCGTGGACGCGGCCGGGGAGCTGACCCCCGGCGCGAGCCGCTTCCTGGCGGAGCACGGCGGCGGGCGTCCCGCGGAGACGCCGGCGGGCGGATCTGCCCGCCCGCGCACGGACGGTGCCGCTGAGCAGGCCGGCACCGCGTCCGCCACGGCGCCGGCCCCTCGACCGGCCACGGCCCCCGGCACGGAACCGGGCGATGCCACGCGCAGCGAGCGGGTCGTCACCGCTCCCGGAGAGGAGCAGGCATGAGCACCCGACCCGTGACGATCGCCCATCCGGACAAGCGGGCCCTGGCCGCCGAGACCGCCGAGCGGGCCCTCGTGGTCCTGGCCGAGGCCCAGGAGGAGCGCGGCGAGGCGACCGTGGTGCTGACCGGCGGGAGCATGGGCGCCGCGGTGCTCGCCGCACTGGCCGCCTCCCCGCGGCGGGACCGGGTGGACTGGTCCCGGGTGAACGTGTGGTGGTCGGACGAGCGCTTCGTGGCCGAGGACAGCCCGGAACGCAACTACCGCCAGGCGGTCGACGCCGTGGGCGGGGCCCTGGCCCTGAACGCGGACCGCGTCCACCCCGTCGGCAGTTCGTCCGACTTCGCCTCCGCCGACGACGCGGCCCTCGACTACCGGGAGGAGCTGGCGGCCGCCGGGGCGGCCGAGCACTCCGCCGAGGGCCTGCCGCGCTTCGACCTCTCCCTGCTGGGTCTGGGTCCGGACGGCCACGTGGCGTCCCTGTTCCCGGGCCTGCCCCACGTGCACGAGCAGGAGGCCACGGTCCTCGGCGTGGAGGGGTCGCCCAAGCCTCCCCCCGTGCGGGTCACCATGACCCTGCCGCTGGTCAATGCCGCGCGGCGCGTGTGGTTCCTCGTGGCGGGCCCGGACAAGGCGGAGGCCGTCGCGGCCGTGCGCTCCGGCGCCCCGCTCGACCGGACGCCCGGGGCCGGGGTGCACGGGACCGAGGAGACCCTGCTGCTCGTCACCGAGGACGCCCTGGGCGGCTGAACCCCGGAACGGCCGTCGCCGGACGGGCCCGTGCCGCGGAGGCCCCCGGCGTCGTCCGCCGTGAGCCGGGCTCCAGCCCCCGGTGTCCGGCACCGCCCGTCACGGCGGCGTCGCCGCCGGTCCGTCCAGGGCCACGGGACGGGGCGTGGCCGCCGGGACGGAGGAAACGTTGCCCGCGGTCCTGGACCCCGCCGCCGTCCCGGGACATACACTGAGCCGCAGGGCAACAGGTCAGCAACCCATCGGCGGGTCCTTGGGGGTGATCCTCGTGAACCTTCGCAGACTTCCCGCGCCGGCCGCCCAGGCGGCGGCCGGCGTGCTGCTCGTGACGGCCTGCGGAACGGGAGCCGGACCACCGGACGGCGATCCGCAGGACGGGGCGACCGCCGGCCCGGTCGCTCCGAGCGCCGTGGCCGACCCCGAGCTGGTGCTGCCCTGGATCCCGATCGGCCCGACGGGGCCGGGAGAGCCCCTGTGGTACGACCCGATCCGCACCCTGGACTGCTCCGACGACGATCTCGTCGCCTCGCGGTCGGAACCGGTCCCTCTGGCGGGCTACCTGCTCTGCCACGCGCTCGAGCGGGACGACCCGCAGCTGTGGTCCCGAGGGGTCGAGGCCCTGGAGTCGGGGGGCGAGCCCCAGAACTGCTGGGAGCGGGCGGCGGACGCGGGGCTGCGGCGCCTCGTGGAGTTCCACCGTGCGCATCCCGGTGCCGATCCCGTGCTGGAGCCGCCGGAGGGGACCGCCTGTCCCCTGGTGCTGGAAGCGCTCGAGACCCCGGTGTCCGCCGACGACCCCGGGGCGCCGGTGTCCGTTCCCTCGTGCGGTGGTGCGCCCGTATTCCTGGACGGGAACATCGTGCGGCTCCCCGAGGGCACCGTCCGCTCGGTCTCCGTCGGGGCCGTCGACGTACCGGTGCACTCCGGCAACGGCGGGCTGTTCTTCCGCGCCCCGGCCAGCGCTGAAGCTGGTCCTGTGTCCGTCACCGTGGCCGAGTCGGACCATCCGGTGGAAGGGAAGCTGGAACTGCTCTACACCCGGCCTCCGGGCGGGTGCCCGGCACCGCCACCGACCGTGCCGGACCCGGGCCGCGCGTCGTGAGCGAACGCCGTGCGAATGCCTCGGCCCTCGGCCAGGTGGTGCAGGTCGCCGCGTTCCTGGGGCTGCCGGCCACCGTCCTGACGGGACTGCTGGTGTTCTTCGGCTGGGCGAGGGCCGAGGCCCAGGCGCGCCACATGGGGCTGCACGTCGACCTCTTCGGCTACTCGACCCGCGACTACGTGCTGACGAGCATCAGCGCCCTGTACCTGCCCCTGCTCGGCCTCGTCACCGGGGCCATGGTCTGGTTCTGGACCGACCGGCGCCTGCACGAGAGCCTGTCCCGGACGCAGCACCCCGCCCGCGCGATCCGCCTCTGCGGTGTCGTGGTGGCCGGCGCGGTGGCCGCCTGCCTCGCCCTGCTCGTCGTCGCCATGACCGAACCACCCGGTGCCGACCTGTACGTCCCCGGCCTCATGGCCCTGGCCGTGCTCGCCGCCGCGTGGGCGGTCCGCATCCGTCGGTCCCTCGGGCCGGGGCCTGAGCACGGATCGCGGGCCCGCCCGCGTTCACCGGCAGAGTCCCTCCTCGTCCTCGCCCTCGTCTCCCTGCTGCTGTTCTGGGGTACGAGCGGCTTCGCCGGGGCCATGGGGCGCCAGCAGGCCGTGCAGCTCGAGCTCCAGGTGCAGCAGATGCCCCGCGCCCGGGTGCACAGCACCCGTCCGCTCGGTCTGACGGTCCCGTCGGTCACCGAGGAGGTCGTGGCGCCGCCCGGTGGCGGCGCTCAGGGTCGTCCGCTGTACCGGTACGAGGGCCTCCGTCTGCTGAGCGTGGACGGCGGCCGGTACTTCTTCCTCCACGACGGCTGGACCGTCCGGGAGGGCACCGTCGTGGTGCTGCCGGACGACTCGTCGCTGTGGGTGGAGTACCGGCGGTGAGCGCCGGAACCCCCGCCCCGGGCGCCCCTGCTCGACGCAGGACGCGTCCGCCCCGGGTGCGGACCGGCGTCCGCCGCGCCGGGGCCCGACGGACGACGGCGACCGGGGCGCGGACGGGTTCAGACGGCCGTGCCGGTGAACCGCATGGTCAAGGCGTACGCGGCGATCGCCAGCGCCCAGACCACGGCCGTGGTGGTCGTGAGCCGCACGAGGTTCTTCTGGGCCACGCCGGAGGTGTTGAGGGACTGGGTCATGCCGCCGCCGAACATGTCGGACAGGCCGCCTCCCTTGCCCTTGTTCAGGAGCACGAGCAGGACGGCCAGCAGGCTCGTGACCACGATGACGACCAGGAGCACGTTCTGCAGAATTTCCACTGGGGCCTTCCCTCGGGGTTGCGGTCGAGCAGCCCGCGCCCCGGACGGGCGCGGGCCAACGCGGGATCGTGATCAGTCGGTCACGAGGTGCTGCTCGAACCTGGCAATGTTAGCAAACTCCTCCGCGTCGAGGCTCGCCCCGCCGACCAGGACGCCGTCCACGTCCTTGCCCCGCAGGATCGCCCCGGCGTTGGCGGCCTTCGCCGAACCGCCGTAGAGGATGCGGGTCCTGGCGGCGGTCGCCTCGTCGTGCAGCTCGGCGATCTCGGCGCGGATCGCGGCGGCCATCTCCTGGGCGTCCTCGGGCCCGGCGACCTCACCGGTGCCGATCGCCCAGACCGGCTCGTAGGCCACCACGAGCTCGGCGACCCGCTCGGCCTCGAGACCGGCGACGGACCCGCGCAGCTGCTCGAGCGTGAACGCCACGTGCTCGCCCGCCTGCCGGACCTGGAGGCCCTCCCCCACGCACAGCACGGGGACCAGCCCGTGGCGGTGGGCGGCCTGGATCTTCGCGTTGCACTGCTCGTCGGACTCGCCGTGGACGGTCCGTCGCTCGGAGTGGCCCACGAGCACGTAGGTGCAGCCGAGCTTGGCGAGGAACTGGCCGGAGATGTCCCCGGTGTAGGCGCCGGAGTCCTTGTCCGAGAGGTCCTGGGCCCCGTGGACGACGCGGATGCCCTCGCCCTCCACGAGGCTCTGGACGGAGCGCAGGTCGGTGAACGGCGGGAAGACCGCGACCTCGACCCTGGAGTAGTCGTGCTTGGCGTCGTCCAGCGTCCACGCGAGCTTCTGCAGCAGCGCGATGGCCTGGACGTGGTCCATGTTCATCTTCCAGTTGCCGGCGATGAGCGGCGTTCGGTCGAACTGTCCGTTGGTCTGCGACGTCATGGGGAGCTCCTGTCCGCGGCGGGTGGGCCGCTGGTCGTGGGGTCGTACGGGAAGGGCACCCCGGCCGCGGAGGGCCGGGGTGCCACGTCGAGGGGCCGCGCTCAGGCGCCCAGGGCGACGACGCCGGGCAGCTCCTTGCCCTCGATGAACTCGAGGGAGGCGCCGCCGCCGGTGGAGATGTGCCCGAACTGGTCGTCGGAGAATCCGAGATTGCGCACCGCCGAGGCGGAGTCGCCGCCGCCGATGACGCTCATGGCGTCGGAGGCGACGACGGCCTCGGCCACCGCCCGGGTGCCTCCGGCGAAGGCCTCCATCTCGAACACGCCCGCGGGACCGTTCCAGAACACCGTCCTCGCACCGCGGATCCGTTCCGCGAACAGCTTCGCGGACTCGGGGCCGATGTCGAGGCCGAGGCCGGAGCCGCCGATCTCGCCGTCCTCGATGGCGTCCACCGGACGCACCTCGTGCTTCGCGTCGGCCGCGAACTTCTCCGCGTACACGATGTCCACCGGCAGGACGATCTCGGTGCCGGCCGCGGCGGCCTTGCCGAGGTAGTCCTTGACGGTGTCGATCTGGTCGCGTTCGAGCAGGGACCCGCCCACGGCGTGGCCCTGTGCGGCGAGGAAGGTGAAGACCATGCCGCCGCCGATCAGCAGCGAGTCCGCCTTGCCGATGAGGTTCTCGATCACCGCGAGCTTGTCGGAGACCTTGGACCCGCCCATGACGACCACGAACGGGCGCTCGGGGTCGGAGACGACCTTGGTGAGGACCTCGAGCTCCCGCTTCACGAGGTCGCCCAGGTAGGCCGGGAGGCGCTGGGCGATGTCGAACACGGAGGCGTGCTTGCGGTGCACCGCGCCGAAGGCGTCGTCCACGTACGCCCCGCCCTCGCCCGTCAGGGCGGCGAGCTCGTCCGCGAAGGCGCCGCGCTCGGCGTCGTCCTTCGAGGTCTCCCGCGGGTCGAAGCGCACGTTCTCGATCACGAGGATCCCGCCGTCGCGGAGCGCCTCGGCCTTCGCCCTCGCGTCCTCCCCCACCACGTCGGTCGCGACGGTGACGGGGACGCCGGCCAGCTCGGCCAGCCTGCGCGCGGCGGGCGCGATCGAGTACTTCGGGTCGGGCTGTCCCTTGGGGCGGCCGAGGTGCGCCATCACGATGACGCGGGCTCCGGCCGCGGTCAGCTTCGTCAGCACCGGCAGGGACGCGCGGACGCGTCCGTCGTCGGTCACGGTCGAGCCGTCCAGGGGGACGTTGAGGTCCGAGCGGACCAGGACCCGGCGTCCGGCGACGCCGTCGGCGATCAGTTCGTCAAGTGCATGAGCCATGCCACTCACCCTACCCGGAGCGCCGGGGCCGCTCAGAGCTGCGCGGCGACGTGCGAGACGACGGTGACCAGGCGGGAGGTGTAGCCCCACTCGTTGTCGTACCACGCGATGACCTTGACCTGGTTGTCGATGACCTTGGTCAGCGGCGCGTCGAAGACGGTGGAGACGCTCTCGCCCTGGACGTCCGAGGAGACGATCGGGTCCTCGGTGTACTTGATGATGCCCTTCATGGAGCCCTCGGCGGCCTCCTTCATGGCGGCGTTGACCGACTCGACGGTGACGTCCTCGCGGGCGTCGAAGGTCAGGTCCACGAGGGAGCCGGTCGGGGTGGGCACCCGCACGGCGAAGCCGTCCAGCTTGCCCTTGAGCTCCGGGAGGACGAGGCCCACGGCGGCCGCGGCACCGGTCGTGGTCGGCACCATGTTCAGGGCGGCGGCACGGGCGCGGCGCAGATCGCTGTGCGGGCCGTCCTGCAGGTTCTGGTCCGCGGTGTAGGCGTGGATGGTGGTCATCAGGCCGCGCTCGACGCCGAAGGCGTCGTCGAGGACCTTGGCCATCGGCGCGAGGCAGTTGGTGGTGCAGGACGCCGCGGAGACGATGTCCATCGACGCGGAGTCGTAGGTGTCGAGGTTCACGCCGGGCACGAAGGTGCCGTCGATCTCCTTGCCGGGCGCCGAGAGGACGACCTTGCGGGCACCGCCGTCGAGGTGGGCCCGGGCCTTCGGGCCGTTGGTGAAACGACCGGTGGACTCGACGACGATGTCCACGCCGAGCTCACCCCAGGGCAGCTTGGCGGGGTCGGGCTCCGCGAGGAACTTGACCTCGTGGCCGTCGACGGTCATCCCGCCGTCGCTGAGGGCCACCTCGCCCGGGAACCGGCCGAGGATGGTGTCGTACTTGAACAGGTGGACCAGGGTCTCGGGGCTGGTGAGGTCGTTCACGGCCACGACCTCGATGTTGCTGCCCTGCTCGCGCGAAGCGCGGAGGAAGTTGCGTCCGATGCGTCCGAAGCCGTTGATGCCAACTCGAATGGTCACTGCGTTCTCCTGTGTGGGTTTCGTGGTGCTGGTCGACGAATCACCTCAAGTCTACGTGGTTATTGCTGGGTTGTCTTGGGGTCATGAAAGGTTTTATCGAAAAAACGGGACAAACCCACACAAACCCACATTGCGGAGAAAGTTGTTCCCTCCCCCGCGGACCGCCCGCCGGGCGCTCAGGACTGCAGGAGGTCCGCGGAGACGCCGGCGTCGGTCCCCGGGATGCCCAGCTCCTCGGCACGGCGGTCTGCCATCGCGAGCAGGCGGCGGATCCTGCCGGCCACGGCGTCCTTGGTGAGCGGGGGCTCCGCCAGGCGGCCCAGCTCGTCGAGACTCGCCTGCTTGTTGGAGAGCCGCAGCT
The DNA here is from genome assembly GCF_044462265.1 of Kocuria rhizosphaerae. NCBI lineage: Bacteria > Bacillati > Actinomycetota > Actinomycetes > Micrococcales > Micrococcaceae > Kocuria > Kocuria rhizosphaerae. The sequence goes on along the minus strand of NZ_JBISWL010000083.1, from coordinate 94,642 downwards.
CCCCCGCCTGCCGCAGGTGCTCGGGCACGTCGTCGCCGAGGATCTCGAGCGCCCGCTCCACCCGCGCACCGGCGGCCACCGCGGCCTGGGCCGAGCGGCGCAGGTTGGCGTCGTCGAAGTTCGCGAGCCTGTTGGCGGTGGCGCGCACCTCCTTGCGCATCCGCCGGTCCTCCCACTGCAGGAGGGTCTGGTGGGCGCCCATCCGCGTGAGCAGGGCGGCGATGGCGTCCCCGTCCCGCACGACCACGCGGTCCACGCCCCGGACCTCGCGGGCCTTCGCGAGCACGCCCAGACGGCGGGCGGCCCCCACGAGTGCGAGCGCGGCCTCGGGTCCCGGACACGTGAACTCCATCGCGGCGGAGCGGCCGGGTTCGGTGAGCGAGCCGTGGGCGAGGAAGGCGCCGCGCATCACCGCCTCGGCGTCGGCCACGGCGCCGTTGACCACGGCCGGCGGCAGACCGCGCACCGGCCGGCCGCGCGAGTCCAGCAGGCCCGTCCGGCGAGCGAGGGCCTCACCGTCCTCGACCACGCGCACCACGTACGAGCTCCCGCGCCGCAGCCCGCCGCCGGAGACGACGACGACCTCGCTCTCGTGGCCGAAGACCTCCGCGACGGCACGCCGCACGCGGCGCGCCGTGGCGCCGAGGTCCACCTCCGCCTCCACGACGATCCGGCCCGAGACGATGTGCAGACCGCCGGCGAAGCGCAGCAGGGCCGAGAGCTCGGCCCGCCGCTCCGACGACTTCTTGACCTCGAGGCGGGAGAGTTCTTCCTTGACCGATGACGTCAGGGCCACGCGGTTCCTTTCCTGGTGACTTTCGGGGGTGGGCAGTACGGGGCGCCTCTCAGCGGTGGCGCTCGAAGATCTCCTGGTAGGCCGCGGCGAGCCGCAGCGTGTTGTGCACGGCGGTGCCCGGGTGGGCCCGGACGTCCGCGGAGAAGACCTCGGCGCCCAGCGAGGCGGCGACCTCCTCGAGATCGGCGCCGTCCTCGGTGGCCGAGGGGTCGGCCAGGACGACGTCGAGGGTGAGCTCGGGACAGTAGGAGTGCAGCACCCGCAGGTGGTCGGCGGCGGTCTTCCCGCGGGTCTCCGTGTCCGGGGACAGGTTCAGGGTCACGCACCGCCGGGCCGGGGACTCGCAGATCGCCCGGCGCAGACCCGGCAGCAGGAGGTGCGGCAGCACGGAGGTGTGCCACGACCCGGGCCCCATGACCACCCAGTCCGCGACGCCGACCGCCTCGACGGCCTGCGGGCACGACGGGGCGTCCGGTGGGACGAGGCGCACGTTGGACACGTCGGCCTGCTTGGCCAGCTGGGCCTGGCCCGTGATCGTGCGCAGCCGCGCCTGCCGGTCGCGGCCCTCCGGAGCGCCGGGGTCGGCGCCGGTCGGCAGGTCCGGGACGTCGCCCTCGATCACCAACGGCTGCGTGGACATCGGCAGCACCCTTCCACGGGCCCCCAGCAGGGCACCGGCCCACTCCAGACCGGCCACCGGATCCCCCAGCAGCTCCCACAGCGTGACGATGAGCAGATTGCCCAGGGCGTGGTTGTCGAGCGACGTCGCCCGCTCCGCCGTGGAGCTGAAGCGGTGCTGCATGACATCGCGCCAGGTCCGGCCCCACTCGGAGTCGTCGCACAGCGCGGCCAGGGCCATCCGGAGGTCCCCCGGGGGGAGGACGCCCAGCTCGTCGCGCAGCCGCCCGGAGGACCCGCCGTCGTCGGCCACTGTGACGACGGCCGTGATCACGGGGGTGATCCGGCGCAGGGCAGAGAGATTGGCGGAGAGCCCGTGCCCGCCGCCGAGCGCCACCACGGACGGCGGCTCCCCGCCCGGACGGCGCGCGGCGGGGTCCGAGGAGTCGTGGGGGCCGGCGTCGGCGCGGCCGGCGAGCGGCAGCCGGGGGAGAGCGCCGGTGGGGGGATGGGTCATCGAGGGTCCAATGCGGGTCAGGGCGAGCCGGTCACTCCCGGCCCATGTCCCGGTGCTGGATGTTGACGGTCACGAGCGGCAGCTTGGCGAGCCTGCGGGCCACCTCCTCGCTCACGGCCACGGAGCGGTGCTTCCCGCCCGTGCAGCCGATCGCGATGGTGGCGTAGTGCTTGTTCTCCGTACGGTACCCCTCGAACACCGGCTCGAGCATCGAGACGAAGCGGTCCACGAACCGGCGCGGTCCCTCGTCCTGGAAGACGTAGTCCCGGACCTCGTCGTCCCGTCCGGTGTACGGGCGCAGGGCGGGGACCCAGTGCGGATTGGGGATGAAGCGGACGTCGGCCACGTAGTTGGCGTCCGCGGGGACCCCGTACTTGAAGCCGAAGCTCAGCACCGTGAGCCGCAGCACCACGGGCCCGTTGCCCGAGAAGAGGTCGGCCACGGCCTTGGCGAGCGCGTGGACGTTGAAGCCGGAGGTGTCCAGGACGACGTCGGCCGACTCCCGCAGGTCCTGCAGCAGCGCCCGCTCGGCCCGGATCCCGTCAAGGATCCGCCCGCCGGCCTGCAACGGGTGCGGACGGCGCTGGTGCTCGTAGCGGGAGACCAGGACCTCGTCGGCCGCGTCGAGGAACAGCACCGAGAAGTCCACGTCGGAGGCCTCGAGGGCGGCCAGGGTCTCCTTCATGTCGTTGAACAGGGCCTTGCCGCGGACGTCGATGACCACGGCGAGGCGGGGCAGGGCCTGGGGCGTCCGGGACACGAGGTCCGCCAGGGTGTGCAGCATCTGCGGCGGGAGGTTGTCCACCACGTACCAGCCCAGGTCCTCCAGGGCGTTCGCCGCGGTGCTGCGCCCCGCCCCGGACATTCCCGTGACCACGAGCAGCTCCGACGTGGTCGGCTTCCCGTGGTCCGCTCCGTCCGGCGTCCGGACGTCAGCCCCGGCGGTGTGATCGCTCATGTCCGCTCCGTATCCCGTCGTCGTGCCCTGCGCCGGCCCGGCCCGGCCACTGCGGGCGGGCCCGGCGGTCCGACCCCCAGCCTAACGAAGTCCGCCGCACCGTCCCGACCGGCCCCCACGGTCAGGGCAGCACCTCACCGGTGGCCGTGTTGACCACCGGCCCGGCGGAGTCGTCCGCGGCCTGCAGCGCCGCCGCGACCTTCTCCGCCAGGGTGCGGCCGAAGCCCGGGACCTCCTCGATCTCCTCGACCCGGGCGCCCTTGAGCTTCTTGACGGACCCGAAGTGCTTGAGCAGGGCCTTCTGCTTGGCCGGCCCCACGCCGGGCAGCCCGTCCAGGACGGAGACGGTCATCGCGGAGGAGCGCTTCTGGCGGTGGAACGTGATGGCGAACCGGTGCGCCTCGTCACGGATCCGCTGGAGCAGGTAGAGACCCTGGCTCGCGCGCGGCAGGATCACCGGGAACTCGTCGCCGGGCACCCAGACCTCCTCGAGCCGCTTCGCCAGACCGATGACGTGGACGTCGTCGATCCCGAGGTCCGCCAGGGCGCGGGCGGCCGCGGCGACCTGCGGCGGCCCGCCGTCGACGACCACGAGGCTCGGCGGGTACGCGAACCGGGCCCGCTCCTTCGGGTCGGCCCCCACTTCGCCGGTGCGGGGCCCCGCGGCCTCCCGCGCGGCCCGCTCCTCGAGGTGGCGGCGGAAGCGACGGGAGATGACGTCGTACATCGAGGCGGTGTCGTCCCGGGCGGCCTGCCCCGTGACCGAGAACTTCCGGTACTCGGCCTTGCGGGGCAGCCCGTCCTCGAAGACGACCATGGAGGCCACGACGTTCGTGCCCTGCACGTGCGAGATGTCGTAGCACTCGATGCGCATCAGCGGCACCGGGAGGTCCAGGGCCTCCTGCAGCTCCTGCAGGGACGCGGAGCGGGTGGTGAGGTCACCGGCCCGCCGGGACTTGTGCAGCTTCAGGGCCTGCCGGGCGTTCTCGCGCACGGTCTCCATGAGGTGCGCCTTTTCCCCTCGCTGGGGCACGGCGATGCTCACGCGGGAGCCGCGCAGCCCGGACAGCCACTCCTCGAGCCGGTCGGCGTTGTCGGCGGGCTCGGAGAGCAGGACCGACCGGGGGATGGCGTCCTCGCGGTAGGCCAGCTCCGCGGAGGAGCGGTGCTTGGAGCCGGCGGGATCCGCCGCGGCCTCCGCGCTCTCGGAGGCCTCGGTGGCCGTACCGCCGTAGACCTGCTCCAGCAGCTGCTCGAGCAGTCGGCCGCCGTCGGCCTCCTCGACCTTCTCGGTGACCCAACCGCGCTGGCCCCGGATACGGCCCCCGCGCACGTGGAAGACCTGCACGGCCGCCTCGAGCTCGTCCTCGGCGAGGGCGAAGAAGTCGGCGTCCGTGCTGTCCGAGAGGACCACGGCGTTGCGCTCGAAGGCCTTCTCGAGCGCGGCGATGTCGTCCCGGCGGGCCGCGGCGGTCTCGAAGTCCATGGCCTCCGCGGCCTCCTGCATCTGCCGCTGCAGCTCCTTGATGAAGGGCGTCGCCTGGCCCGCCATGAACCGGCACAGGTCCTCGGCGAGCGCGTAGTGGTCCTCCGCCGAGATGCGGCCCACGCAGGGCGCGGAGCACTTGTCGATGTAGCCGAGCAGGCACGGGCGCCCGGACTGCTCGGCGCGGCGGTAGACGCCCTTCGAGCATGTGCGCACAGGGAAGACCCGCAGCAGGGCGTCGAGGGTCTCCCGGATGGCCCACGCCTGGGAGTAGGGGCCGAAGTAGCGGTTGCCCTTCTTCTTCTCGCCCCGCACGACCTGCGCGCGCGGGACCGTCTCGGACATCGTCACGGCCAGGTAGGGGTAGGACTTGTCGTCCCGGTAGGCGATGTTGAACCGGGGCGCGAACTCCTTGATCCAGGTGTACTCGAGCTGCAGGGACTCCAGCTCGCTGCCCACCACGGTCCACTCCACCCCTGCGGCGGTCGTGACCATGGCCCGGGTCTTAGGGCTGAGCGCCGAGGGCGGCGCGAAGTAGGAGCTCAGGCGGTTGCGCAGGTTCTTGGCCTTGCCCACGTAGATCACGCGGCCGTGCTCGTCGCGGAACCGGTAGACGCCGGGATCGGCGGGGATGTCCTGGCGGGCGGGGCGGTAGGTCCGGGGATCGGCCACGGCCGGGCTCCTCAGCGGCCCATCGGGGCCGGGGCCGTGTACCGGGCCAGCAGCTCGCCGAGCTCGGCGGCGTCGCGGGCCACGGCCGTGAAACCGCGGTCGAGCTCGCCCTCCTCGGCGAAGCCCCACGCCACGCCGAGGCAGTCGATGCCGTGCGCGGCGGCGCCCTCCGCGTCGTAGACACGGTCCCCCACCATCACCGTGCGCGCGGGGTCCGGGGCGTCCACCCCGAGCCGGCGCAGCGCCTCGCCGATGATCGCCGGCTTGTCGTGGGCGAGCCCCCCGCCCGGGACGGGCGCGGGCACGGGCACGGCCAGGTCGTCCGCCGCGCCGGAGACGGTCTCGAACCACCGGGTCAGCCCGAAGAGCTCCACGGCGTGCTCGGCCGTCGCCTCGGGCTTCTGGGTGGCCACCGCCATCCGCACCCCGGCGCGGTGCAGGCGCGCCAACAGGTCCTCGACCCCGGGGTAGACCCGTGTCTGCGCGAGCCCCTCCGTGCGGTAGCGGGCCCGGTAGGTGGCGACCACGGCCGGGATCTGCTCCTCCGGCACGTCCGTGAAGGCCCGCAGCGAGAAACCCACCGGCGGACCCACGAACCGCCGCAGGTCCTGGGGCACCTCGTACCCGTGCTCGGCCAGGGCACGGGCGATGCCGCCCGTGATCGCCCCCGCGGGGTCGAGGAGCGTGCCGTCCAGGTCCCAGAGGACCACGGGGGCGCTCATCGGCCCGCCCCGGCGAGGCGGGGCCGCTCGCCCAGGACCTCGGCGAGGAACCGTCCCGTGTGGCTCTCGGGGTTGCCGGCGACCTGCTCCGGGGTGCCCTCGGCGACAACCCGGCCGCCACCGGAGCCACCGTCCGGTCCGAGGTCCACGATCCAGTCGGCGGACTTGATGACGTCCAGGTTGTGCTCGATGGTCATCACCGTGTTGCCCTTGTCCACGAGTCCCTGCAGCACGAGCAGCAGCTTCCGGATGTCCTCGAAGTGCAGCCCGGTGGTCGGCTCGTCGAGCACGTAGATGGACCGCCCGTTGGAGCGCTTCTGCAGCTCGGCCGCCAGCTTCACGCGCTGGGCCTCGCCGCCGGAGAGGGTCGTGGCGGGCTGGCCCAGGCGCACGTAGCCCAGGCCCACGTCCACGAGGGTGTTCAGGTGCCGGGCGATCGGTCCGAAGGCCTTGAAGAACTCGGCGGCCTCCTCGATGGGCATGTTCAGCACCTCGGCGATGGTGCGGCCCTTGTAGTGCACCTCGAGGGTCTCCCGGTTGTACCGGTCCCCCTTGCACACCTCGCACGGGACGTAGACGTCCGGCAGGAAGTTCATCTCGATCTTGATCGTGCCGTCCCCGGAGCACGCCTCGCAGCGCCCGCCCTTGACGTTGAAGGAGAACCGGCCGGGCTGGTAGCCGCGCACCTTCGCCTCGGGGGTCTCGGCGAAGAGCTTGCGGACGTGGTCGAACACGCCCGTGTAGGTGGCCGGGTTGGATCGGGGGGTCCGCCCGATGGGGCTCTGGTCGACGTGCACGACCTTGTCCAGCTGCTCCACGCCGTCGATCCGCTTGTGCCGGCCCGGGACCTGCTTGGCCCTGTTGAGCTTGTTGGCCAGGGACGTGTAGAGGATGTCGTTGACCAGGGTGGACTTCCCGGACCCGGAGACCCCGGTCACGGCGGTGAGCACGCCCAGCGGGAAGGCGACGTCGATGCCGCGCAGGTTGTTCTCCCGCGCGCCCACGACCTTGAGCATCCGCTGCGGGTCGACCGGCCGCCGCTGCTGCGGCACGCGGATGGCCTTCCGGCCGGAGAGGTAGTCGGCCGTGATGGACCGCTCGTTGGCCAGCAGCTCGTCATAGGTCCCGGAGTGCACGATCCGCCCGCCGTGCTCACCGGCCCCGGGGCCGACGTCCACGATCCAGTCGGCCTCGCGGATCGTGTCCTCGTCGTGCTCGACGACGATCAGGGTGTTGCCCATGTCCCGGAGCTTGGTGAGGGTCTCGATGAGCCGGCGGTTGTCCCGCTGGTGCAGGCCGATGGAGGGTTCGTCCAGGACGTAGAGCACGCCCACGAGGCCCGCGCCGATCTGCGTGGCCAGGCGGATGCGCTGGGCCTCGCCGCCGGACAGCGTCGCGGCGGCACGCTCCAGGTTCAGGTAGTCCAGGCCGACGTCCAGCAGGAAGGTCAGGCGGGACTGGATCTCCCGCAGGACCTGGTCGCCGATCGTGGCCTCGCGGGGGCTCAGCGCGAGGTCGCGGAAGAACTCGTGGGCCTCGCGCATGGGCATCCGGGTGGTCTCGGCGATGTTCCTCCCGCCCACGGTCACCGCGAGCATGGTGGGGTTGAGCCGGGCGCCGTCGCACGCGGGGCACGGCACCTGCCGCATGTACTGCTCGTAGCGGTCCTTGGCGTGGTCGGACTCGGTCTCGGCGTGCTTGCGCTTGATGTAGCCGATGACGCCCTCGAAGCCCTGGGTGTAGCGCCGCTCCCGGCCGAACCGGTTCCGGTAGGCGACGGTGACCTGGTAGTCCTTGCCCTCGAGCACCGCCTTGCGCGCCTTGGCGGGCAGCTTGTGCCAGGGGGTCACGAGGTCGAAGCCGAGCTCCTGGCCCAGGCCCGCGAGCAGCCGGTTCCAGTACTCGCTGGTGGCCTTCCCGAGGGACCACGGGGCGATCGCGCCCTCCACGAGGGACAGGTCGGGGTCGGGGACCACGAGCTGCTCGTCGACCTCGAGCCGGGAGCCGATGCCGTCGCACTCCGGGCACGCGCCGAACGGGGCGTTGAAGGAGAAGGAGCGGGGCTCGATCTCGTCGGCCTGGAGGGGGTGCTCGTTGGGGCAGGCGAGGTTCTCGGAGAACGGGCGGCGCAGCTCCAGCGGATGGGCGATCTCCTCGTCCGTGCGGGGCACGAGCTCGACGACGACGCGGCCCTCGGCGAGGCCCAGCGCGGTCTCCACGGAGTCGGTCAGGCGCTGGCGGATGCCCTCCTTGACCACGAGTCGGTCCACGACCACCTCGATGGTGTGCTTGAACTGCTTCTTGAGCTTGGGCGGGTCCGAGAGCTGGACGGTCTCGCCGTCCACCGTGGCGCGCGAGAACCCCTTCGCGGAGAGCTCCTGGAACAGGTCCGCGAACTCCCCCTTGCGCTCGCGCACCACCGGCGCGAGAACCTGGAACCGGGTCTTCTCCGGCATCTCGAGCAGCTGGTCGACGATCTGCTGCGGGGTCTGCTTCTCGATCGCCTCTCCGCACTCGGGGCAGTGCGGGTGTCCGATGCGGGCCCACAGCAGACGCATGTAGTCGTAGATCTCGGTGATCGTCCCGACCGTGGAGCGGGGGTTGCGCGAGGTGGACTTCTGGTCGATGGACACCGCCGGGGAGAGCCCCTCGATGAAGTCGACGTCCGGCTTGTCCACCCGCCCCAGGAACATTCGGGCGTAGGAGGACAGGGACTCGACGTAGCGGCGCTGGCCCTCGGCGAAGATCGTGTCGAAGGCGAGCGAGGACTTCCCGGAGCCGGAGAGCCCGGTGAACACGATCATCGCGTCCCGCGGCACGGTGAGGGAGACGTCGGCGAGATTGTGCTCGCGCGCACCCTGCACCACGATCTCGGTGAGGTCGGACGGGTGGGAGGCCCGGGCCGCGGCGGTGCGCACGGGTGCGGGCCGCTCGGCGGACGGGTTCAGGACAAGGGCGGACGTGGGATTGGGCTCGGACACGCGCTCCACTCTAGTACCGGGCCCAGACATCCCGGTGGGGTCCGTGGGCGGGTTCACAGCCGGTCCACCGGGCCCGTGGTGGTGTCCTCGGGTTCCCGAGGCGCCGCCGCCCCGGGCGGTCGGTCTCCCTCGCGTCGGCTCCCCTCGCGCGGTCGCCGCGGCTCGCGGCCGTCGAGCGCACGGGTCACGACCCGGAGCTCGCCCGTCGCCGGGTCCGTCTCCACGATGTCCACGGTGCGGCGCAGCGGGATCTCCCTGATGAGCAGCACGGCCAGCAGCGCCGCGAGCGAGCCGGCGGCCGCGACGAGGAAGACCAGCCCGGTGCCCGTGCCGTAGGCCTCCCGCGCCGCGCCCTCGAGCGCGGCGGGCAGGGACTCCAGGTCCATCGTGGTGGCGTCCACCGCGGCCGGGTCCCCGCCCGTGGACCGCACGGACGCGGCCATGCGGTCCGCCAGGTGGGCACTCATGAGTGCGCCGAACACGGCCACGGCGACGGCGCCGCCCATGGTGCGGAAGAACGCCACCGAGGAGGACGCCGCCCCCATGTCCTTGAGCCCCACGGTGTTCTGCACGGCCAGGACCAGGTTCTGGTTGAGCCCGCCGATGCCGAGGCCGATCAGGGCGATGAAGACGCTCACCGCCCAGAGCGGGGTGTCGTGGGTGAGCGTGGCCCCGAGGAGGAGCCCGGCGGACATGAGCGCGGCGGCGACCACCAGGACGATCTTCCACCTCCCGTACCGGGTGATCAGGTGTCCCGCGACCGTGGCGCCGACCAGGGACCCGAGCACCTGCGGGAGCATCAGCACGCCCGCCATCGTGGGGCTGAAGCCCTGGCCGAGCTGGAAGTACTGGCCCAGGTACGTGGTCGAGGCGAACAGGGCCGCACCCGTGGCGATGGCCGCGACGATCGCGAGCGCAGTGGTCCGCTCCGTGACCACCCGCAAGGGCACCACGGGCTCGGCGGCGCGCCGCTCGACCAGCACCAGCAGCACCGTGCCCACGAGGGCCGTGCCGAGCAGCGCCGCGGAGGTCGGCGAGAGCCACGCGAACGTGCCGGGACGGCCGCCCAGGGAGACCCACAGCAGCAGGGCGGAGGAGGAGACGACCAGCAGGGCGATGCCGGGCCAGTCGATGCTCACCCTCCGGGGCTGCTGCGGGGGGAGGTGCAGGGTGCGGTGGACGAGCACGGCGGCGAGCACGGCCAGCGGCGCGGGGATCAGGAACACCCAGCGCCAGCCGAAGCCGTCCACGATCAGCCCGCCCAGCAGCGGCCCCGCCGACGTGGCGACCGCCATGACGGCCCCCATGTAGCCGGCGTACCGGCCGCGTTCCCGCGGCGGGATGATCGTGCCCATGATGGTCATGGCGAGAGCCATGACCCCGCCCATCGCGACACCTTGCACCACCCGGGCCAGCACGAGGAGCTCGATGGTCGGGGACAGCCCCGCCATGGCCGAGCCCAGCACGAAGATCACGATGGACAGCTGCAGCAGCTTCTTCTTGTCGAAGAGGTCCGCCAGCTTGCCCCAGACCGGCGTGGTCGCCGCATTGGCCAGGAGCGTCCCCGTGACCGTCCAGGACAGCGCGGTCTGGTCGCCCCCGAGGTCCGCCATGATCACGGGCAGCGCCGTGCCGATGATGGTCAGGGTGACCATCGCCATGAAGAACACGGACAGGATCGCCGTGAGCGCGCGCATCACGTCGCGGGGGGCGGCCCCGGTCCCGCCGCCCGGGGCGGCGGCCGGCTGCTGTGGCGTCATGCCGCGGTTCACGCCTCGTGCTCGTCGTCGCCGGTCCGGCCGTTCCGGTCGTCCGCGTGCCGGGAGTGCACGCGGTCGTGGTCGCGGGGGCACGACGTCGTGCGCCCGGCGCCCAGCGAGTCCAGGAACACCGTGGTGATCTCGTTGATGGCGCTGCGGCTGGCCCGCGCCCGCTCCTCGTCCCAGTCCTCGAGTCGGGAGGCGAGGCTGTGGGCGTCCTCCTCCAGAACCGCCCGGACCTGCTCCCGTCCCCGGTCCGTGATCGACACCAGCGCGGCACGCCCGTCCTCCGGGTCGGGGGTGCGCTCGACGAGGCCGGAGTCGTCCAGACCGGCCAGCTGCCGGCTGAGCCCCGACGGACCGAGGCCCGTCTCGGCGGCCATCACCGTGGCGCGGCTCGGGCCCGAGCCGATCAGGTAGTAGAGCAGGGCGATGGACGTGGGGCTGAGCGCACGGCGGCCCGGCTCGGACTTGGTCAGGCGCTTCATGACGCGCTGCAGCTCGAGCAGGTCGCGCACGAGCTCGACCGCGGTCTCGTGGGAGACGGGCATCGGCAGCTCCTCGGGGATCGGGACACGGACGGGGACGACGAGCGGGCACTCGATCAACCCCGCCCCGATCGCCGACGGATCCCGCGTCGCCGGCGACGCGGACGCGGTGTCGTCCGATGTCCGGACGTTTTGTTGCCGCACGCAACTGTACGCGCGGGGTACTCGTCCCGCAACGAACGGACTCCGGCAACGGCGAGGGCTCGAGCGCCCGATCTGACCGGGTGAGCCACCCGTCCACGGCCCTCGCGACCCGGCGATCCCCGGCGCGGTTGGCGAGGCCAAAAGCATGGGAGTACCTTCGTCCCCATGATCGCAACCAAGACGGAGGTCACCGACCTCCCGGAGCTCACGATCCGCCGGATCTCGGTGAGCGAGATGGACAACAACGTCTACCTGCTCACCTCGAAGCAGGAGGGGACCCAGGTCCTGATCGACGCGGCCGACGACGCCCGGGCCATCGCCGGTCTCGTGGGTGCCGGCAACGGCGACTGCTCCCAGGCCTACGGCAACCTCCAGCTCATCATCACGACCCACTCGCACTGGGACCACGTACGCGCCCTCGAGGAGGTCCGCTCCCGCTCCGAGGCCATGACCGCGTGCGGAGCCGACGACGAGGCGGACATCGCCGTCCCCATGGACATGACGTTCGAGGACGGGGACACCGCGGAGTTCGACGGCTTCGACCTCGAAGTCGTCGGCCTGCGCGGGCACACCCCCGGCTCCATCGCGCTGGTCTACCGCGACCCGCACGGCCCGGCGCACGTCTTCTCCGGGGACTCCCTGTTCCCGGGCGGAGTGGGCAAGACGAACAGCCCCGAGGACTTCCAGCAGCTGGTCACGGACGTGACCGAGCGGATCTTCGACCGGTTCGACGACGACACCGTGGTCCACCCCGGCCACGGGAAGCCGACGACGCTGGGGGCCGAGCGCCCGCACCTGGACGAGTGGCGGGCCCGCGGGTGGTGAGCACGGCACGCGCGGCGCCTACAGCGCCGTCCGCGTGTTCCCGGTCCTCGTCCTGCCGGGCCACCCCGTGGACGCCGTGACCGGCCGACCGGTCCCCGTGCGCCGAAGGCGGGGGTGACCTCGCCCCCGCCCGGCAGTCCACCGGGCAGCGGCGGGCTGCGGCTCTCGGTGCTCGGGCCGGCGCAGCGGCTCGCGGACGCGGCGGCCGGGAGGCCTCCCGCGTTCGGGCGCACGTTGCGGTTCGCCCTGGCCATGCGCGGCGGGGTCAGCCTGGCCGTGTGGATCGGCGGAGCGGTGGCCGAGCTCGACGTGCTCCGCCGGATCCGGATCCACCGGGACGGGGACGGGTCGCTGCACGCGTTCCTGCTGCACCCCTCGGGGGCCCCCGACACGCGCCTGGCCGAGCGCGCCGCGGTGTACGCCGGGCTGCTCGCGGACGCCGGCTACGACCGGGTCGAGTTCGACATCCTGGCCGGAGCGAGCGCCGGCGGGCTCAACAGCGTGGTGCACGCCGTGGCCCAGCGCGCCGGTGCCGACCTGTCGGCCCTGAACCGGCTGTGGGCCGAGCACGGCGCCCTCTCACGGCTGCTGCAGCCGCTGGGCCCGCGCCCCGTCGACTCGCTGCTGCGCGGTGACGAGTACCTGTGGCCGAAGCTGCTCGCGGTCCTCAGGGACCTGCACACCACCACGGAGCACCATCCGGATCTCGTGGCCGACCACGTCACGGTGGAGCTGTCCGCCACCATCCTGGACAGCGACGCCTCGGCCGACACCGCGGTCGCCGAGGGGCGCGGGGAGTTCCACTTCTCGTCCCCCGAACCCGGCTCGCCCACCCCTCCCCCGGACAACGGGATCCCGCGGCGGGGCGCCGACCCGGGCCGTGCCGCGGACGCCCTCAACCGTCTGGCCTACGCCGCTCGGACCACCGCGTCCCTGCCGGGCGCCTTCGAGCCGGCCGCTGTCTGGTCCGCCCCCACGCCCGGGGCCCGGCAGGCCCCCGGCCCCTCCGCAGGGCGGCCGGACCTCGGTCACGCCTTCGGCTCGCACCGGGACCCCGCTGCCCTGCCCTACCGGGTCGTCGACGGCGGTGTGTTCGACAACGTCCCCATCGACCGGGCCATGGCGGCCGCCGTCACCCGCAGCTCCGCGCGCTACGCCGACCGCTGCCTGCTCTACCTCGACCCGGACCCGCCCGCGCCCCGCGAGGGCCCCCTCCCGGACCGCGGGCTCCCTCGCCTGGTGCCCACGCTCGTGGCCACGGCCTCCCGGATTCCCCGGCGGGAGTACGACGACGACGAGGTGCTGGCCCTGTCCGAGACCCTGAGCGCGCGGCTCGTGGCGGACGGCCGCCGGCAGACCCTGACGGCCGTCGCAGGCCCGTGGACGCCGGACGCCCTCGCCGAGCGCCGCCGCGCCTACATCCGCTACCGCGGCCGGGCCGACGGCGATCTGCTGGGCGGACTCCTCACCCGGCCGTCGGTGTGGCAGCTCACCTCCACGCTCGCGCGGCGTGACGCCCTGCGGGCCCGGCCGCCGGCCGAGCTCGGGGCGCTCCGTGACGAGCTGCTCCGGCGCTGTGACGCCCTGTCCGGGGCACCCCTGGACCACCGCGAGGCCGACGGCCTGCTGCACGGCCCGCAGGCCCTGTTCGACGCCGCGTCCTGCGTGCTGTCCTGGGTGCGGTCCCTCGAGGAGCTCGCCCTCGGCGGCGTGCGGACGCCTCCGGCGGGGCCCGGCACGGCGCAGGCGCGGGTGCGCGCGTACCGCGTCCTCGCCGTGGCTCGCCACGAGCGAGACCGCCAGTTCCACGCCGTGCTCGCCGCCACCGCGGACCCGGACACGCCGCTGACCTCCGCCGTCGACGCCTGGCTCGCACGGGGCGGGGACGCCGCGTCCGGGCCCGTCCTCGCACGGGCCTGGGGCGAGCTCGACGCCGTGGTGGGCGAGCTGCTCGCCCGGCACCCGGCGGTGTCCACCGCTCCGGCAGGTGGAGCGGAGGCCGGCCGAGGAGCGGCGACCTGGTCCGCGTCCCCGTGGTCGAGGGTCCCGGCGAGCTCCGGGGACCTGCGGGCGGCGGACCTGCCGCCCTTCCTGTCGGCAGCGGGGATCCCCGCATCGGTCTCCCGGGTCGGGTACGGCGAGATCCGCGGCGACCGTCCGCCGGCCCGTCCGGAGGAGTTCCCCGTTCTCCAGGACGCCCTGGCCCGGGACCGCCTGCAGAGCGCACTGGAGGCCGAGGGCGGCACGGCACGGGAGCTGGCACGCCTGCTCGGCCCCGGCGACGGCAGGATGCCCGCCCGGGCCAAGCTCGCGAGCGCGGGGCTGCTGAACTTCCGCGGCTTCCTGAGCACCGAGTGGCGGCAGAACGACTGGTGGTGGGGCCGCATGGACGCCGCGGCGGGCGCGGTCGAGGTCCTGCGCGAACTCCCCGGCCGGGTGGAACGCCCGGCCGCGGAGCCGCACGGCGGGTTCGGCGCAGGGCCGCCGGGCCCGGGCCGGGCCGAGGGCCCGGCCGGGGACGTGGTGGCCGCGGTGCAGGAGACCCTGCTGCGCGAGCGGGGCCACGGGTCGGCCGAGCGCGGCCGCGCCGGGCTGGTGGCCGGCGCGGACGGCCTGGGGCGCCTCCACCCGTCCTACCGGCTGTCGCTCGCGTCCCGGGGGCTGCGCGTGCTGGGCCGGGCGCTGGCCGCCACCCCGGGACTGCCCCGTGCCGTCCGGGAGGCGGCGCTGCTGCTGCTCCAGCCGCTGCTGGTGCTCGTCCCGGTCGCCGTCGCCCCGGTGCGCGCGGCCGTCGTGGCCGTGGCCGTCACCGCCGGACTGTGGGCGGCCGCGGGGCCCTCCCGTGCGCTGCCGCCCGGGGAGCAGTGGACCCCGCTCTCCGGGACTCTGGTCCTGCTCTCCGCCACGGTCGTGGTCCTCGTGCTGGCCGGCACCGGGATGAGGGCCGTGCGTCGCTGGGGGGCCGTGCTCGCGGCCGCACCCCGCGCCCCGGACCCCGGACGGCCGCCCGTGTCCCCCGCGCCCGCGCCCGCGCCCGAGGCCACGATCTCGGCCGAGGAGATCGCGGCGGCCCGCCACCGTGCCCTCGGGCGCGCCGCCGTCCTGGCCGCCGCCGCGGCCGCCCTGTTCCTGCCCTTCACGGCCTCCGTGGCGCACCGGCACGGCGCGGCCGCCGTGGCCCTGTTCGTCGGCGTCCTGCTCCTGGGCCGGCTGGCCGCGGCCGCGGCCGTCACGGTGCCCGGCAGCACCCTCCCGGAGACGGTCCGTGCCGCCGTGGTCCTGCTCGGCGCCGTTGCCGTCTGGTGCGCCGCGGTGGCCGGTGCGGCGTGGACCGAGGGCGCCGGCATCCTCGGCGCACCGGCGAGCGCGCACGGACGAGCGGCGGCGCTGGGGGCGGCGCTGCTCGTGGCCGGGACCGTGCTCCTGAGCGGATGGGTCCGGACCGGCTGGGCGCTCGCCCTGTCCCTGGCCGCCGCCGGGCTCGGCGCCGCGGCGGCGTGGTCCGTGTGGCTCTGGGCCGGCGGACCGGGTCAGGGGTGGTCGGACGTCGTCGCCGTGGCGGCCGCGGCACCGGTCTGGGCCTGGGCGCTGTGGTGGGGACCGGTCGAGCGGATGCTGCGCGTCTTCGACCCGGACGCGGAACTGACGTCCCGGAGGTGAGCCGCACCGGGGCGGGCCGCGCCCGGACGGGCTGCGGATAGGCTGGGAGCGATGAAACTCCTCGAAGCCCTCTCCCCCGAGCTCGGCGCCCCGGGCCGTCCGTACTACCGCGGCGACTTCGCCACCAACCCCCTGAGCGGCGACGAGGTGTACGAGGGGTTCCTCGGCTGGATCGCCTCCCGGGACATGGAGCTCTACCCGGCCCAGGACGAGGCCGTCCTCGAGTTCGCGAGCGGGTCCAACGTCGTTCTGGCCACCCCCACCGGCTCGGGGAAGTCCACCGTCGCGGTCGCCGCGCACCTCGCCGGCCTCGCCGCCGGACAGCGCTCGTACTACACCGCACCCATCAAGGCCCTCGTCTCGGAGAAGTTCTTCTCGCTCGTGGAGATCTTCGGGGCGGAGAACGTCGGCATGGTCACCGGCGACTCCGCCGTGAACGCCGGCGCGCCCATCATCTGCTGCACCGCGGAGATCCTCGCCAACGTCGCCCTGCGCGAGGGGAGCGACGCCGACGTCGGACCGGTGGTCATGGACGAGTTCCACTTCTACTCGGACCCCCAGCGCGGCTGGGCGTGGCAGGTGCCGCTGCTGGAGCTGCCGCAGGCGCAGTTCCTGCTGATGAGCGCGACCCTGGGCGACGTCAGCCGGTTCGAGGAGGGCATCACCGAGCTCACCGGCCGCCCGACGACGACGGTCTCCTCCGCGGAGCGGCCCATCCCGCTGCACCACTACTGGTCCGAGGACCCCATCCACGAGGCCCTCGAGGAGCTACTGAGCACGAACCAGGCCCCTGTCTACGTGGTGCACTTCTCGCAGCTGCAGGCGATGGACCAGGCCCAGAACCTGATGTCCGTCAACGTGCTCACCAAGGAGGAGAAGGAACGGATCGGCGAGCTGATCGCCGGCTTCCGCTTCTCCGCCGGATTCGGCAAGACGCTCAACCGCCTGGTCCGGCACGGCATCGGGGTGCACCACGCGGGGATGCTGCCCAAGTACCGGCGGCTGGTGGAGCAGCTGGCGCAGACGGGTCTGCTCAAGGTCATCTGCGGCACCGACACCCTGGGCGTGGGCATCAACGTGCCCATCCGCACCGTGGTGATCACCGCCCTGTCCAAGTTCGACGGCGAGCGCACCCGCCGGCTCAACGCCCGCGAGTTCCACCAGATCGCCGGGCGGGCCGGCCGGGCCGGCTACGACACCGCCGGGACGGTGGTGGTCCAGGCGCCCGAGCACGTCATCGAGAACAACAAGGCCATGAAGAAGGCCCACGCGAAGTTCGGCGACGACCAGAAGAAGCTGCGCCAGGTCGTGCGGAAGAAGCCGCCGCAGGGATTCGTCTCCTGGGGGAAGCCGACGTTCGAGACCCTCGTGGCCTCCGAGCCCGAGCCGCTGACCTCGTCCTTCACGGTCACCCACTCGATGCTGCTCAACCTCCTGCAGCGCCCCGGTGACCCCGTCATGGCGGCGTGGCACCTGCTCACCCACAACCACGAACCGCGCCAGCGCCAGCGGGCCCTCCTCAAGCAGGCCATCGGGATCCTCAAGGAGCTGCGCGCGGCAGGCGTCGTCGAGAAGCTCGACGACCCCGACGAGGAGGGGCGGACCTGGCGGCTGACCGTGGAGCTCCAGGAGAACTTCGCGCTCAACCAGCCGCTGTCCCCCTTCGCCCTCGCGGCCCTGACCCTGCTGGACCGGGAGGACCCCGGCTACGCGCTCGACGTCGTCTCCGTGATCGAGGCGACGCTCGAGAAGCCCCGGCAGGTGCTCAACATGCAGGAGAAGAAGGCCCGGGGCGAGGCCGTGGCCGCCATGAAGGCCGAGGGCCTCGACTACGAGGAGCGGATGAAGGAGCTCGAGGAGGTCAGCTACGCCAAGCCCCTGGAGGAGCTGCTCCTCCAGGCGTTCGAGACCTACCGGAGCGGCGCCCCGTGGGTCGCCCAGTTCGAGCTCACGCCCAAGTCCGTGGTGCGGGACATGTACGAGCGCGCCATGACCTTCGGGGACTACGTCCAGTTCTACGGCCTCGCACGATCCGAGGGCATCCTGCTGCGCTACCTCTCCGACGCCTACAAGGCCCTGCGCCAGACCGTTCCGCTGGACATGCTCCGGGAGGACCTCGAGGACATGGTCGAGTGGCTGGGCGAGCTCATCCGCCAGACCGACAACTCCCTGCTCGACGAGTGGGAGAAGCTCGCCCACGGGGAGGAGTCCCCCATGGGCACCTCCGCGGACTCCCTCGAGGAGCTCATCGACGAGCAGCCTCCGGTGATCACCTCCAACCCGCGGGCGTTCCGGGTCATGGTGCGCAACGCCATGTTCCAGCGCGTGGAGCTGTTCGCCGACGAGAAGGACAAGGTGCTCGGCGCCCTGGACGGCGAGCACGGCTGGGACCGGGACCGGTGGGCGGAGGCCATGGACGCGTACTTCGGCGAGCACGAGGACATCTTCACCGACCCCCAGTCACGGGGGCCCGGGCTGATCCGCATCGACGAGCGGCCCGAGGGCCTGGAGGGCTACTGGACGGTCGTGCAGGTCTTCGACGACCCCGACGGCCACCACGACTGGGGCATCAACGCGCGGATCGACCTGCGCGCCTCGGACGAGGACGGCTTCCCGGCCGTGATCGTGGACAACGTGGGACCGATCACCGAGACCGGCCGCTGAGGCCCTGCCGGCCGGTGCCGCCGTCGGCGTTCCGCCGGGTCGGCGACGGCGGACGGTGCGCCCACCGGGACGCCCCGGCCCCCTGCCCGAGGGACAGGGGGCCGGGGCGCGGGTCAGGTGGAGCGGCCGCCGCGCGGGGCGCGGATCAGCTGGAGCCGCCGCGCCCGGGGTCCGGGGTCGTGGTGCCCGCCGCCTCCTGCGTCTCGGCCCGGGCCCCGTGGACGGCCTCGGCCTCCTCGGCGGGCACCTGCTCCGGCTCGGGGCCGATGCCGGTGCGCTCGAACTCCCGGTGCTTCCCGCGCGCCCGGTCCAGCAGGTCGTGGAAGTGCTTCTCGGACTCCAGGAGCTCCTCGCGGTGCTTGTCGGAGATCTTCGGCATCTGCCGCTGGAACTCTGCGGCCTTGTCGGCGAGCCGGCGCCGCTCCTCAGCCGGGGCGTCCTGGGGCAGGGTCACGTACTTCTCGGCCACGGTCTGCAGACCGCTGAGCACCCGCAGGGCACGGCCCTTGGGGCTGAACAGGGAGGCCAGGACCGTGATCACCAGCACGCCCAGGATGACGGTCAGGGACATGCCGATCGACACCTCGACGACCTCCACGTGCTCGCCGTTGTTGATGAACGGCAGGCTGTTCTCGTGCAGGGCGTGGAGCACGAGCTTGATCCCGATGAAGCCGAGGATGATCGCCAGGCCCCAGGACAGGTAGATGAGCCGGTCGAGCAGACCGTCGATGAGGAAGTAGAGCTGGCGCAGGCCCATCAGGGAGAAGGCGACGGCGGTGAAGACCAGGTACGGCTCCTGCGTCAGGCCGAAGATCGCGGGGATCGAGTCCAGGGCGAAGAGCACGTCCGTGCCGCCGATGGCCACCATCACGAGCAGCATGGGGGTCATGGCCCGCTTGCCGTTGTGGACCGTGAAGAGCTTGTCGCCGTCGTAGTGGTCCGTGGTGTGGATGAAGCGCTTGGCGAGCCGGACCACGAAGTTGTCGCCCTCGTCGTGCTTGGTCCCGGAGACCTCCCCCTTGATGAGGGAGCCCGCGGTCAGCAGGAGGATCAGGCCGAAGAGGTAGAACACCCACGCCCACGTGTTGATCGCGGCCGCGCCCACGAAGATGAGGGCCGTGCGGGCGATCAGGGCGAAGGTGATGCCGAACAGCAGCACCTTCTGCTGGTCCGCGCGGGGCACCTTGAAGGAGGCCATGATGATCAGGAAGACGAAGAGGTTGTCGACCGACAGCGCCTTCTCGGTGATGTACCCGGCGTAGTACTCGCCGGCGTATCCCCCGCCCCACTCGACGAGGACGAAGAGGCCGAAGAGGAGGGCGATGCCGACGTAGACGCCGGACCAGATCGCCGCTTCCTTCAGCTGGGGCTCGTGCGCCTTGCGCACGTGGAAGACGTAGTCGAACAGGAGCAGACCGACGATGGCCGCGAGGGTGACGGTCCAGACGGTGGTGGAAACTTCCATGGTTCTGCTTTCGGGGTCGCGTACGGGACAGCCGTAAGTCTCTCCACCGGGCGTCCGGGACCGTAACGGTCCTGGGCGCTGGGCACGGTCACTGCGTCCGGTCGGACTCTCGGGTCCGACGTGCTGACGTCCGCAGCGCTGAGGGATACTCCCCTAGGCTGATGACAGTGTATACGGGCCGCGCCCCGGTCCCGCCGCAAGGGCCCGCCGCGTGGCGGGGCGGGCCCTGATCCGTCCGGCCGGAACGCCCGCGGCGCTCAGCCCCGGGGCCGCCCCGGTCCGGCCGCGCCGTTCCCGGCGGCCGGCTGCTCCGGAGCGGTGCCCTCGTGGCCGCTCTCGGCGTGGTGCTCGTCGACCGTCTTGCCCGTGTGCTCGTGGAGGTCGGGCAGGTCCACCGGGTGTCGCTCCACGGCGGTCCGGGCCGCGTGGTGCTTGCGCACGAGCTCGGCCTGGACGGTGCGGATCTCGGTGGTCGGCGTCCCCTCCGGGATGTCCCGGTACACCTCGATGGCGCGGTGCAGCTCCGCCACGGCGTGCGCGGTGCGCCCCTTCGGGCTGAGCACGGAGGCCACGGTCGCGACGGCGATGATGGCGAGGATGATGCCCAGGGAGACGAACGTGGGGATGTCGGGCGCCCACTCGATGTGCTCGCCGCCGTTGACGAACGGCAGCTCGTTCTCGTGCATGGCGTGCAGGATGAGCTTCACGCCGATGAACGCCAGGATCAGGGACAGGCCGTGCTTGAGGTAGATGAGCCGCTCCATGAGACCGCCGAGCAGGAAGTAGAGCTGGCGCAGGCCCATGAGCGCGAAGATGTTCGCGGTGAAGACGATGAACGGGTCCTGGGTGAGACCGAAGATCGCCGGGATGGAGTCGAACGCGAACATCAGGTCGGTGATGCCGATGGTGATGAAGACGACCACCATGGGCGTGAACAGCTTCTTGCCGTCGACCGTCACCCGCAGCTTGTTGCCGTTGTACTGCTCGGTCATGGGCACGACGGTCCGCAGCTTGCGGACGATGGCGTTCTCCCCCGCCTCGTCCTCGCCGTCGTCCTTGGCCTGGTGGTAGGCGGTCCAGAGCAGGAAGGCGCCGAAGACGTAGAAGACCCACGAGAAGTTGGCGATGATCGTGGCGCCCAGCAGGATGAAGACCCCCCGCAGGACGAGCGCGATGATGATGCCCACCATCAGCACCTCCTGCTGGTACTTCCGGGGCACCGCGAAGCGGGTCATGATCACGATGAACACGAACAGGTTGTCGATGCTCAGGCTGTACTCCGTGACCCAGCCCGCGATGAACTGCGTGCCCGGCTCCACGCCGGCGAAGGTGAACATGAGCCCGCCGAAGACCAGGGCGAGGGCCACGTAGATGCCCACCCAGATGCCGGCCTCCTTCATGGAGGGCTCGTGG
The DNA here is from genome assembly GCF_044462265.1 of Kocuria rhizosphaerae. Classification (NCBI taxonomy): domain Bacteria; kingdom Bacillati; phylum Actinomycetota; class Actinomycetes; order Micrococcales; family Micrococcaceae; genus Kocuria; species Kocuria rhizosphaerae. The sequence goes on along the minus strand of NZ_JBISWL010000083.1, from coordinate 73,413 downwards.
GGGCGCTTGGCGACCATGACCAGGTCGAACAGGAGGATGAGGCCGAGGACGACGAAGGAGCCGATCTCGAACCACGCGGGAAGTTGTGTGTGCACGCGTGAACTTTCGCTGAGAGGTGGCGGTGCCCAGCGCGCGCCGCGTCCGCGGACGGGGGCGACGAGGGCACCGGAATGAGCCGCAAGTCTCTCCGCCGGCCTGCACGGGGCCGAGGGCCCGCGTGCCGAGGTCGGCCGCTGCGTCCGGCCGGACGGCTGTGCCCGGCGTGCTGACGACCGCAGCGCTGAGGGATACTCCCCTACGCGGGGGCAAGTCTATCGGACACCGGGACGACGGCGGTACACCCGGCCCCGACCCGCCCCCCGGAGCGCCGGCCCTGGGCACTCGGCCGCGACCCCACCGTCCGCCCGCCCGGGGCCTCGCGGCTCAGGCGTGGCCTGCCTGCTGCATCTGTCGCAGCTCCTTCTTGAGGTCGCCCAGCTCGTCGCGGATCCGGGCGGCGAGCTCGAACTGCAGCTCGGCGGCCGCGGCCTGCATCTGCTCGGTCATCTGGGCGATGAGGTCCACGAGGTCCTCCGCCGGGGCGGCGGCGATCCCGTCCTGACGCAGCTTCTGCTCGGCGGCCGCGACGGCGTCCCGCCCGCCCTTCCCGGTGGGCGCCGTCTTCTTCCCCGCGGCCGCCCGGCGGGCGAGCAGCTCGCGGGTGTCCTCCTCCTCGCGCTGCAGCTGGTCGGTGATGTCGGCGATCCGCTTGCGCAGGGGCTGCGGGTCGATGCCGTGCTCCGTGTTGTAGGCGACCTGGATCTCGCGGCGCCGGTTGGTCTCCTCGATGGCGGTGGCCATCGAGTCGGTGATCCGGTCGGCGTACATGTGCACCTGCCCGGAGACGTTGCGGGCGGCACGGCCGATCGTCTGGATGAGCGACGTCGTCGAGCGCAGGAATCCCTCCTTGTCGGCGTCGAGGATGGCCACGAGGGAGACCTCCGGCAGGTCGAGGCCCTCCCGCAGGAGGTTGATCCCCACGAGGACGTCGAACGTGCCCATGCGCAGCTCCCGCAGCAGCTCCACGCGGCGCAGGGTGTCCACGTCCGAGTGCAGGTACTGGACCTTGACCCCGTGCTCCATGAGGTACTCGGTGAGGTCCTCGGCCATGCGCTTGGTCAGCGTGGTGACGAGCACGCGCTCGTTCCGCTCCACCCGGAGGTTGATCTCGTCCAGCAGGTCGTCGATCTGCCCCTTGGTGGGCTTGACGACGACCTCGGGGTCCACGAGCCCGGTGGGACGGATGATCTGCTCCACGTACCCGTCCGCCCGGGACAGCTCGTACTTGCCCGGGGTGGCCGAGAGGTAGACGGTCTGGCCGATGCGCTCGAGGAACTCGTCCCACTTCAGCGGCCGGTTGTCCATGGCCGAGGGCAGGCGGAAGCCGTGCTCGACGAGGGTGCGCTTGCGGGACATGTCCCCCTCGTACATGCCGCCGATCTGCGGGATGGTCACGTGCGACTCGTCGACCACGAGCAGGAAGTCGTCCGGGAAGTAGTCGATCAGACAGTGCGGGGCCGAGCCCCGGGGCCGGCCGTCGATGTGCAGCGAGTAGTTCTCGATGCCGTTGCAGTACCCCATCTGCTCCATCATCTCGAGGTCGTAGGTCGTGCGCATGCGCAGCCGCTGGGCCTCCACGAGCTTGTTCTGCGACTCGAGCTCCTTCAGCCGCTCCGCGAGCTCGTCCTCGACGGCCTTCACGGCCCGCGCCATGCGCTCCGCGCCGGCCACGTAGTGGGAGGCCGGGAAGACGTACATCTCCGACTCCTCGCGCACGATCTCCCCGGTCAGCGGGTGGAGCGTGTAGATCGACTCGATCTCGTCGCCGAAGAACTCGATCCGCACGGCGAGCTCCTCATACATCGGGATGATCTCGACCGTGTCCCCGCGGACGCGGAACGTGCCGCGGTGGAAGTCGACGTCGTTGCGGGCGTACTGCATGTTGACGAACTTCCGCAGCAGCTCGTCGCGGTCCATCTCCTCGCCCCGGCGCAGCGTGACCATCTGCGCCACGTACTCCTCGGGGGTGCCCAGGCCGTAGATGCACGAGACCGTCGCGACGACGACGACGTCCCGCCGGGTCAGCAGGGCGTTGGTCGCGGAGTGCCGCAGCCGCTCGACCTCCTCGTTGATCGAGGAGTCCTTCTCGATGAAGGTGTCCGTCTGCGGGACGTAGGCCTCGGGCTGGTAGTAGTCGTAGTAGGAGACGAAGTACTCGACGGCGTTGTTGGGCAGCAGCTCCCGCAGCTCGTTGGCGAGCTGCGCGGCGAGGGTCTTGTTCTGGACCATGACCAGGGTCGGTCGCTGGACGCGCTCGATCAGCCACGCGGCGGTGGCCGACTTCCCGGTGCCGGTGGCACCGAGCAGGACCACGTCCTTCTCGCCGGCCTCGATCCTGGCGGCGAGCTCCTCGATGGCCTTCGGCTGGTCGCCGGCCGGAACGTAGTCGGAGACGACCTCGAACGGGGCGACGACGCGGTTGATCTTCTGCGCGAGGCTCATGGCACCAGGCTACGCCCCGCCCCGGACAGGACGGGCTCCTGCTCCGGCGGATAGACTGACCACGAGGAGCTCCTGCCGGCGGGGAGGCAACGGTGGACGGTCACGAGGCGACGGCAGGTCCCCGGAGCTCCCCTGCCGCCGACACCCTGCCCACCGTTCTCGGTCTCACCGCCTCGGTGCTGCAGAGCCTGCTGCTCGCCGCGACGCTCGTGCTCGGCCTGACCTGGGGAGGGTGGAGCTGGCTGACCGCGCTGGCGCTGGAGCTGCTCGGCCTGGGGGTGATCGTGGTGCTGACCCTGTGGCGACGACGACAGGTCCTCGCCGTTCCCCCCGTCTCGTTCCTCCTGGCGGCCGGCCTGTCCGTGCTCGGCCCCTACCCCATCGGCAGCGCGTGAGACCGGCGGACGTCCCTCCGCGCCCGGAGCAGCGCCCCGGCGGGTCCCGCGCCGTCGTCCTGGGTCTGCTCGCGGCCATGGCCCAGACCTGGCTCTTCGCGCTCACGTTCGTGGCCGGTCTCGGGGGCGGCCGCTGGAACTGGGCCCTGGCCGTGCTGCTCGTGGTCGCGGGGCTCGCGGTGGTCTTCGGCATGACCGTGCACGGACGCCGGCTCGTGGCCCTCGTCCCGGTCGTCTCCGCCGCCGTCGTCGTCGCCCTGCTGGTCCTGGGACCTTCCCCCTTCGGCACCGCCTGAGAACCGGGCCGGCGTCACATCCGCTCGTACTTCGACCGCACCACCATGAACGCCCCGTAGCAGATCAGGCCCAGGGCCACGAGCCCGAGGATCCACACGCCGAAGGGCTGCTGCAGCAGGGACTTCAGGGCGCCGTCGAGCCCCGAGGCCTCCTGCGGGTCGTGCTGGACGGCCGCCACGACGAGGAGCACACCCACCACCCCCAGGGCGATCCCCTTCGCGATGTAGCCCGCCGTGCCCAGACCCATGACCGCCGATCCGGCCCCGCCCGGCGGCAGGCTCTTGAGGTTGTCCCGGAAGGAGCGGGTGGCGCCGCGGTGGACGAGGAAGCCGCCGCCGACCACGAGCCCCACCCCCACCGCGACGATCAGCGCCGTGCCGGCGGGGTGGGTCATCAGCCGCGCGCTGATCGACTGCGCCGACGCCTCGCTGTTCGAGGAGCCGCCCATGGCGTAGGTGCCGAACACCACGGCGATGGCCCCGTACGCTGCGGCCTTGCCGCCGTCCTTCAGCTGGTGCTTGAGCTTCTCCTTGCCGGAGCGCTGCCTCGCCCCGAAGAAGACCTCGCCCAGCAGGAACACCGCGAGGGCCGCGGAGCCCAGGAAGCAGATCCAGAGCAGGACCGCTCCACCCGGGCTGCCGGCCACCGCGGACACGGCGCCGGACTGGTCCGCCGAGCCCGACCCGCCGGCGGCCACCCGCAGCGCGATCACCCCGATCATGACGTGCAGCAGACCCGATGCCAAGTAGCCGACACGCGCGGCGGCCTCGAAGCCCTTGGAGTTCGTCACGTCGTCCGCGGCAGCCGCCGCACGACCCGCTTGCCGACCGAGCTCGCCCATGTGTCCTCCTCCGTGGGACTCCATCGTGCTCCTGCCGCGGCTCCGTGTCCACGGCGCCGTTGGACCCACGAACCACCGCACCCGCCCGTGCGGGAGCGCACCCTCACGGCTACGCTGGGTGGAGCAGGTGGAGGATGCCCATGGACGACCGGTCCATCGCCAGAGCACAGGCCAGGTTGATCCGCACGACCATCAGCGATGCGGGACTGAGCGTGCACGACGTGTGGCAGACCTACCGGCTCCGGGGCGGGCAGGTCGCCGAGCTGGAGGTCGATGCCTACCTGCACCACGCCCTCTACCTGCCGCCCCGGCACCGCGACGGCCTCGCCCGGGCCACCAACCTCGTGGTCCCCGGCAGCAGCGTCCCCTACAGCCGCGACCTGCGCCCCGAGGAGTACCCGCCTGGGCTCTGACGTGCGGGACCTGGGGACCAACGGCGACCGCCGGTACCCTCGGCCCTCCCGAGCGCCAGGTCTCCGCCGCGCCCCGTCGCCACCTGCGGGCCCAGGCGGCGATCGGCTGCTCCCGGCCCCCGGCCGGAGCGGTGGTGGGAACCGGCTCGGTGAGCACGGCGCGGACCTCCACGGCACCCTCCAGCACGCACCACCCTGACTGAGTGGCGGGACGGATGAACGAGTTGCGCGACGACACAGTCGCCCTTTTCGGTGGCCCGCTTGCCCCTGGGGGGATGAAGATCGGCACATCTCCTCGAGAGGCGCGATGATGCCCCAACCCTGGAGGTCTTCGTCTGCGAGGCCACCGGTCCCCGACAGCGCGGATCCGACGAGATCATGAATGTCGTGCTCGGGCCGTGCTTCCTGAGAAGCACCCATCTGTCCGTGCACACCGGAGAGGACCGCCGTGACGCCGCCCGGCAGCTCAACACCCGCCCTCGGAAGCACCTCGATCGTGCCTCCCGGGCCGCTCACCTGCATGGTCGGCGGGCACCCGGCCAACCGGCATGTGTTGCGCCGACGACTGGACTCCGGCCGGTGCGGTGCTGTGTCAGATCGGTCAGCCACAGCCGGTCCGGCGCCGTCGCGGTGGAATCCCGCTCCACGAAATCGTTGTGCACCGGCGGCCCGGCTCCGCGGTCCAGCCCGCGTCACGTCGACTCGTGCCCCTGTGCAGAGACCGGCAGGGGTGGAACACTGAATTGACGGCGGCGACCTCGGAGAGCGAGACCCCGGGTCGGGGGCACCTTTCCTTCTCGATCGGGAGGCGGACGTCGGCCGTCTTCTGCGTCATCGTTGCAGGCATGACCGCCGGAGACGAGGGAGCCAGCACATGAGCAACCAACGCACCCACTACGTGACCACCACCGACGGCGTCACCATCGGTGGGGCCGTGCACGGCACGGGCCCCCCGCTGGTGTTTCTGCAGGGGGTCATCGGTGATGGCGACATCGACTGGCAAGCGCTGCTGAGGCACCTGACCGGCCGGTTCACCTGTCATCTGCCGAGCTGGCGGGGTCGGGGCCTCAGCGGGGACCACCCCGACCTCAGCTTCGGTCGGCTGGTCGACGACGTCCTCGCCTACGTCGACAGCATCGGAGAACCGACCGGCCTGGTGGGCTGGTCCGGCGGCGCCGGCCTGGCACTGGCCGTGGCGGCACAAACCGACGTGGTGGACGCCGTGGCCACCGTCGAGCCGTTGACGCCGCGTCTGATGGACGAGCAGGACCGAGCGGCGCTTGGCGACGCCGTCGTCCGCATGGGCGAGCTGGCCGCCGAGGGCAGGTTCACGGACGGGGTTCGCGCGTTCGCCGGCTTCGTCTTCAATGACGAAGAGGTGGCCTTGGCCGAGGACTCCGGCTACTTCGAGGCCGCAGGACGCTACGTCCCCGACCTGCTCAACTTCTTCCAGCAGCAGAGGGAGTACCAAGGCCCTACCCACGAAGATCCGGCCGTGCTCGGCGCGATCTCAGCTCCGGTGCTGGTGCTGGCAGGATCGGACACCAAGCCCTACGCCACCGCCGGCGCGCGGTACGTGGCCGACCACGTCCGCAACGCGCAGATACACGAGATCCCCGGCGCCGGGCACGCCGTCCCCCTGACCCATCCCGAGGCGCTCGCTCAAGCACTCACCGAGTTCTTCTCGCCGGCGCAGCGGACGGCCTGACCCGCCGAGCGACGGCGGGCCGAGAGGCGCCAGCTACGCGAGGACGTGTCGGTCTCGAAGGCGGCCACAACGTCCTCCGCGTCGACTGCCTCGTAGGAAGTGCCGACGGGGTCGGCCCGTTGCTTCGCTGCCGCCCCTTCAGGTGGGGTGGCCCGCGATGTGCCGTCCCGCCGGTCCGGCCGGTTGAGGCCCGGGTATGGCCTGATCGGAGCGCGCCCCGCCGGCGTCCGTTCGACGTGCGCCCGCCTCGGTCCTCGTCCTGCCAATCCTTCCGGGACAAGCATCGCGGAGGTCGCCGTGGTCGCCTTCGTCGGCGTCGACACTCACGAGAACACCCACACTGCGGTCGCCCTCGAAGGACCCGGTCGGCGCATCGAGAGGTTGACGGTCGCAGCACGGCCGGGCGGGCACGAGAAAAATTTCGGATGACCCGGCTCCCCGGGTGAGATCACCGTGGCCGCAGCGGACTGCCGTCACCTTCTGTGCTTGCAGGTTCAGCCGGCCGGGAAGGACAGGACGATGGCCGAGATCGCGGTCGAGGTGGTCGGCGAGGGCATCGAGCTGACGCGGCGGACCGACGAGCGGGAGGCTCGCCCGGACGAACCGGTTCACGGTGGAGCACCCGGGCGCGGCACCCGTCGCCCCTGCCTCCGTCCGGACACGGAACGGCCGGGGGGCCCATGGGGCTCCCCGGCCGTCGTGGTCGGTCGGTGGTCAGTTGCGGGAGCTGCCGGTGTCCGTGGCCTCACCCGAGGCGTCGCGGTGGAAGAGGTACTCGTTGCCGTGCTCGTCCCTCTCCACGTAGAAGTGCTCCTGGACCTCCGAGTACCAGCGCTCCGCCGCCTGGCTCATGTGCTCGCCCTCCTGCGACTGGGCGAGCCGGTCCCCGGGCCCGTAGACGGACAGGGCGATCGCGTTGAGGCGGTCGAGGATGCGGTGCCGCTGCTCTCCGCCGTGATCGGTGCTCTGCTTCTTCCGCGTCATGGAGACCCCTGTTCCCGATGGTGATGGTGGTCACCACTGTAGCGCGACGGTCGCGCCGGGACAGAGGGCGGCCCGCCGGTGTCCGTCCCGACGGGCCTGCCGCGCTGTGCGGTCCTACTCGTGCTCGTCCCGGACCTTCGTGACCTCGATCCGCTTGAGCGTTCCGGTTCTCGTGCGGTACTCCCGGACGTACTCGGGCTGCTCGGGGTGCTCCATGGTCGGGGCGTTCTGCGGTTCGGAGCCGTGCACGTAGTCGGGGGCGACGACGATCTCCTCCCCCACGTCGTCGCCGGTGGACGTCCGGCGCTGGAACTCCTCGGGGGGCAGCACGCGCCGCCACTGGCGCGTGGGGAGGACGCCCACCTCGCCGGCGTCCTCGCGCAGGGCTCTCAGGAGGGAGTAGATCATCACGTAGCCCAGGACGAAGAACGGCAGCCCGATGAGGATGGCCACGTTCTGCAGAGCCGCGAGACCGGCGGTTCCCGTTGCGGTCAGGAGGATCGCCGCGATGAGTCCGATGGCGATCACCCAGAAGACCCGCTGGTGGACGGGGGACTCCTCCTCGTGGCCGCTGCCCATGGTGTCCATGACGAGGGCCGCGGAGTCGATGGACGTGATGAAGAACAGCACCACGATCAGCACGCCCACTGCGGAGGTGACCGTCGAGAACGGGAAGTTCTCGAGGAACACGAACATCGCCCCCGGGATGTCGCCCTCGTCCACGACCGCCTCGACCAGCCCGCCGTCGCCGTTGAGCTCGATGTCGAAGACGCCCATGCCGAAGATCCCGAACCAGACCACCGAGAACAGCGTCGGGAGCGCGAGCACGCCGGCCACGAACTGGCGGATCGTGCGGCCGCGGGAGATGCGGGCGATGAAGATGCCGACGAACGGGGACCAGGTGATGGTCCAGGCCCAGTAGAAGACCGTCCAGCCGCTCTGCCACCCCGTGTCCGCGAGGGCGTCGTTCCAGAAGGCGAGCTGGGGGAGCATCGAGAGGTAGGTGCCGGCGGACTCGACCATCCCCTTGAGCATCAGCACGGTCGGCCCGGAGATGAGGATGAACGTGAGCAGGCCGATCGCGATGAGGATGTTCGTATTGGACAGCCGCTTGATGCCCCGGTCGAGACCCAGGGCCACGGAGACGGAGGCGACGATGCTGACCGCTGTGATGATGAGGATCTGCGACAGGGCGGACTCGGAGATGCCGAAGAGCCGGGCCAGGCCGCTGTTGATCTGCATGGTGCCGAGGCCGATCGAGACCGCCACGCCGAACAGGGTGCCGACGATCGCGAGGATGTCGATGGCCCGCCCGGCCGGGCCGTGGATACGCTCCCCGAGCAGGGGCTGGAACATCGAGCTGACCCGCGGCGGCAGGTTCCGTTTGTACATGAAGTAGCCGAAGGCCAGGGCCGGCAGCGTGAAGATCGTCCAGGTGTGCAGGCCGAAGTGGTAGAGCGTGAAGCCCATGGCCTCGGTGGCGGACTCCATCGAGGCGGGTTCCACGCCCTGACGCGGCGGGTTCGCGAAGTGGTTCACCGGCTCCGCCACGGCCCAGAACATCAGGATGGTCCCGATGCCGGCGGCGAAGAGCATGGAGAACCAGGACAGGTTGGTGTGCCGGGGCCGTTCGTCGTCGCTGCCCAGCCGCACCTGGCCGAAGCGGCTGACCATGAGGTAGAGGAGGAACACCAGGAAGACGGTCACGCCCATGATGTAGAACCAGCCGAGCTGGTCGATGACCCAGGTGGACCCCTCCGAGAAGAACGCATCCATGAAGTCGGTGAAGACCAGGGTCATCACCACGAAGCCGACGATGATGAGGGCGGAGCCGAAGAAGATGGCCGGGCTGGTCCGTAGGCGCAGGGCGTCGTGCAGTCTGTTGAGCATCGCGGTGCCTCCCCGGCCGCCGTCGGCCTCGTCGACCGGACGGCCGCCGTGTCTCGGATGTGTGCTTCGGTCGTGTACTGGGGTCTGCTGCTTCAGTGCTCAGCGGGTGCGATCTGCTGCGGTTGCCCTCGACCCTACCCCGACGGCCCCCCGGAACTACACAGGTTCCGCAGAGGATCCCGGGGCGAGTCGCGGCTCCACGTGCCACTCCCACCACGCGTCCACCCGGTCGAGGAGCTGCTGCACGGTGCCGTCGTTGACGAGCACGCTGGTGGACACCGCCGCCCGCTCCTCGTCCGTGGCCTGGGCCGCCATTCGCGCGCGGGCGTCGGCCTCGGTCATTCCCCGGTCCTCGACCATCCGCCGCACCCGCTCCTCGGCGGGCGCCTGGACCGTGAGCACGAGGTCGAAGCGGTGGTGCTGACCGGTCTCCACGAGCAGCGGGATGTCCTCGACGAGCACGGCGTCCTCACCCGCGGCGGCGGCGAGCCGCTCGGCCTCCGCGCGCACGAGGGGGTGGATGATCGCGTTGAGCCGCGCCCGGGCCTGCGGGTCCCGGAACACGCGACCCCCCAGCGCGGCCCGGTCGAGGCGGCCGTCCACGGTCAGCACGTCGGGGCCGAACTCCTCGACGATGCGCTCCAGGCCGGGCCGGCCGGGTTCCTGCAGGGCACGGGCGATGGCGTCGGCGTCCACGACGGTGGCGCCGAGCTCCATCAGCCGTGCGGCGACCGTGGATTTGCCCGAGGCGATCCCGCCGGTCAGTCCGATGGTCAGCATGGGTCCAGCCTAGCCGCGCGGCAGCGGTGGCCCGCGACGGTCGCCCGGACGACGGCCGACGCCCTCCGGGCCGGAACACTGCCCGGATCCGTCCGTCGCCGTCGGCGCGGGACCACGCACGGTCAGGCCTCCCCCGCACCGGCCACGGTGGTCATGACGTCCGGAAGGGTGCCGGGGCCGTCCTGGCGCTGGACCTGCAGCCAGCGGAACCCGTAGCCCTCGAGGGTGATCTCCACGGTGGCGTCCTCGTCGAGGGTGCAGGTGTCCTGGCCCAGCAGGTCCATCAGCTGGGTCCCCTCCTTCTCGCCCGGGACCCGCAGCGGCAGCTTCGCGGTCTCGGGGCCCAGGTTGTGCACCGCGACGATGCTGGAGCCCTCCCAGGCACACCGGTGGGCCAGGACCTCGCGCCGGGGCTGGTCGAGGATCTCCGCCTCTCCCCACGCCAGTTCCGTGCACTCGCGGTAGCGCCGGGCGAGCTTGCCGATGAAGTTCAGCAGCGAGTCCGGGTCCCTGCGGGAGTCCGCCACGTTGACGTTCTCGGGCCCGAACTCGCCCTCGACCACCGGGCCGGGCAGGTCCTCCGCATCGGCCGGGGAGAAACCGCCGTTGCGCCCCGCGGTCCACTGCATGGGCGTGCGGACGGCCATGCGGCCCTCCGCCGCGAGGTTCTCCCCCATGCCGATCTCTTCGCCGTAGTACAGCACCGGCGTGCCGGGCAGGGAGAAGAGCAGCGAGTAGACCATCCGGATCCGCTGCTGGTCGCCGTCCAGCATGGGCGGGAGCCGCCGGGTCAGGCCGCGGCCGTAGACCTGCATGCGTTCCTCCGGGCCGAAGGCCGCGAACACCTCCTCGCGCTCGGCCTCGGAGAGCTGGTCGAGGGTGAGTTCGTCGTGGTTGCGCACGAAGTTGGCCCACTGCGCCTCCTGGGGAATGCTGGGCCGGTTCTTCAGGGCGGTCGACAGGGGGCCGGCGTCCCCCCGCGCCAGCGAGAGGTAGAGCTGCTGCATGGCCACGAAGTCGAAGATCATGGTCAGCTCCCCCGCGTCCTCGGAGCCGAACAGCTCACGCTGCTGCTGGTACGGCAGGTTCACCTCGCCCAGCAGCGCCGAGTGGCCGTTGCGGCGGGTCATGAACTTGCGCAGGGAGCGCAGGAACCCGTGCGGGTCGGTGAAGCCCCCGTCCTGGTTCTCGAAGTCGTCGCCCTGGCTGAGGGTGAGCAGCTGGGGAATCCCGTCCACCCGGAACCCGTCCATGCCCAGGTGCAGCCAGAAGCCCACGATCTTGGCGATCTCGTCCCGGACCTTGGGGTGGGAGAGGTTCAGGTCCGGCTGGTGGCGGTAGAAGCGGTGCAGGTACCAGTGGCCCGTGGCGTCGTCCTGCGTCCAGATCCCGCCCTCCTTGTCGGGGAAGACGGCCTTCTCCGAGGTGTCCGGCGGCTCCTCCTCGCGCCACACGTAGTAGTCCCGGTAGGGGTTGTCCGTGCTCGACCGGGAGGCCTGGAACCAGGGGTGCTGGTCGGAGGTGTGGTTGACCACGAGGTCGGCGATGACCCGCAGGCCCCGGTCCTTGGCCGTGCGCACGAGCTCCACGAGGTCCCCGAAGCTGCCCAGCCGCCGGTCGACCCCGTAGAAGTCCATCACGTCGTACCCGTCGTCCCGGTTCGGCGTGGGGTAGAACGGCATGAGCCACAAGCAGGTGACGCCCAGTTCGGCCAGGTAGTCCACGCGCTCGGCCAGGCCCGCGATGTCCCCGGTGCCGTCGCCGTCGGTGTCCAGGAAGCGCTCGATGTCCACGCAGTACACGACGGCCTGCTTCCACCAGAGATCGGACGTGTCGGCGATGCGCATGGGTGCCTCCCTCGGTCGCGGATGCCCTCCTGTCTAGCACCGCTCCCCCGCTCCGTCGAGGCCCGCCCGATTCCCGGGGCGGGGACCCCGGAGCGGTGAGCCCGGACCCGCCCCCTAGAGTGGGGGCCATGGACCCCGATCCCCTGCTCAGCCGCGCGACCCGCTACACGACGATCGCCGCGGGGACGGAGGCGGTGGCCGAGCTGGAGATCAAACGGTCCCGCTTCCTCGCCGTCGTGCGGCGGGCCGGCACGGAGGCCGAGGCCCGGGCCCTGGTGGACGAGCTGCGCCGGGGCTTCCACGACGCCCGGCACCACTGCTCCGCGTTCGTGCTGGGCCCGGACCGGGACCTCCGCCGCTCCTCCGACGACGGGGAGCCCGCCGGCACCGCGGGGCTCCCGATCCTCGAGGCCCTGACGCTGCGCCGGACCGGGACGGACGCCCACGGCGACGACGTCGCGGACCTCTCGGACGTCGCCGCCGTGGTGGTCCGGTGGTTCGGGGGCACCCTGCTCGGCGCGGGCGGTCTGGTCCGGGCGTACTCCGACGCCGTCTCCCGGGCCCTCGACGGCGCGCGGCTGGTACCCCGGCAGCGGCAGCGGCTCTACCGGCTCCCGGCCTCCCACGCCGAGGCCGGCCGGATCGAGAACGAGCTGCGGGCGGCCGGCACGACCGTGCTGGGCACCGACTACGGCCCCGAGGGCGCGGAGCTCGGACTGGCCCTGCCCGACGACGACGACGCCGTGGCCGCCGCGCACGCCCGCGTCGCCTCGCTGACGGCCGGCTCGGCGCGACTGCGCCCCGTGGGCGTGGACTGGGTGGACGCCGGGGCCGCGCCCCGCTGAGCCGCGCGCTCCCCGCGTCGCGCGGCACCGCGACCCTCCCCGTCGTGCCGCTCCGGGTCCCGCCGCTCCGGCAGGCCGGCCACGGGAAAGGCCCCCGTCCCTCGGATCGAGGGGCGGGGGCCTTCGCCGGCGGCCCGGTGCGGGACCGGGCTGCCGGACCGGTCAGGCGCCGGTGAGCTTCTCGCGCAGCGCGGCGAGGGCCTCGTCGGAGGCCAGGGTGCCGGAGTCCGCGGCCGGAGCCTCGGAGGAGTAGCTGGTCGGAGCCGGCGCGGACGAGGGCGAGGAGGACGAGGAGCTGGTCGTCCCACCCGCGGCCGCCTCGGCGTCCTCGGCGATGGACTTGCGGACCTGCTCCTTGTGGGCCTCCCAGCGGTGCTGGGCGTCGGCGTACTGCTGCTCCCAGGCGGCGCGCTGGGTCTCGTAGCCCTCGATCCACTCGTTGGTCTCGGGGTCGAAGCCCTCCGGGTACTTGTAGTTGCCCTGCTCGTCGTACTCGGCGGCCATGCCGTACTGGGCCGGGTCGAACTCGGTGGAGTCCGGGTCCACGCCCTCGTTGGCCTGCTTGAGGGACAGCGAGATGCGGCGGCGGTCCAGGTCGATGTCGATGACCTTGACGAACAGCTCGTCGCCCACGGAGACGACCTGCTCGGCCATGTCCACGTGGCGCTGGGCCAGCTCGGAGATGTGCACCAGGCCCTCGATGCCGTCCTCGACGCGCACGAACGCGCCGAAGGGGACGAGCTTGGTGACCTTGCCCGGCACGACCTGCCCGAGGGCGTGGGTGCGGGCGAACAGCTGCCAGGGGTCCTCCTGGGTGGCCTTCAGCGACAGGGAGACGCGCTCGCGGTCCATGTCGACGTCCAGCACCTCGACGGTGACCTCCTGGCCCACCTCGACGACCTCGGAGGGGTGGTCGATGTGCTTCCAGGACAGCTCGGAGACGTGCACCAGGCCGTCGACGCCGCCCAGGTCCACGAAGGCGCCGAAGTTGACGATCGAGGAGACCGTGCCCGTGCGGACCTGGCCCTTCTCGAGCTTGTGCAGGAAGTTGGAGCGGACCTCGGACTGGGTCTGCTCGAGCCAGGCGCGGCGGGACAGGACCACGTTGTTGCGGTTCTTGTCCAGCTCGATGATCTTCGCCTCGATCTGCTGGCCGATGTACGGCGCGAGGTCGCGCACGCGGCGCATCTCGACGAGGGAGGCGGGGAGGAAGCCGCGCAGGCCGATGTCCAGGATGAGACCGCCCTTGACGACCTCGATGACGGTGCCGGTGACGACGCCGTCCTCTTCCTTGATCTTCTCGATGTCGCCCCAGGCGCGCTCGTACTGAGCCCGCTTCTTGGACAGGATCAGGCGGCCTTCCTTGTCCTCCTTGGTGAGGACCAGAGCCTCGACCTCATCACCCACGGTCACGACCTCGTCGGGGTCGACATCGTGCTTGATGGACAGCTCGCGGGACGGGATGACGCCCTCGGTCTTGTAGCCGATGTCGAGAAGGACCTCGTCGCGGTCGACCTTGACGACGGTGCCCTCGACGAGGTCGCCGTCGTTGAAGTACTTGATGGTCGCGTCGACAGCGGCGAGGAAGTCCTCCTCGGACCCGATGTCGTTGACGGCAACCTGCGGGGTGGTGGTGGTCATGTAGTAGGGGCTCCGATGTGGATAGGTTCGTGATCAGTCGGACCGGCCGGCGCGGACCGCGGCCGTCCCGAAGGACTGGTGGACAGGCACGTGCACAGCACGCACCGGGTCAGTCTACGGAGCAGACAAAAATGAATCAACACGGCCGCCGACACGCCGGGCCGGGTCAGAAGTGGGTCACGCCGTAGGGTGCCGTGGGGGTCTCCATGAAGTCCTGCAGGTCCCGCAGGGCGTCCTCGTCCCGGGCCACGACGAGCCCGGCCTGCGCGAGCGTGCTCGCCTTGACGGCACCCAGGTACAGGGAGCCCAGCGCGTCCACGCGCATCGCCACGTCGGCCCCCTCGGGCAGCTCGACCGCGGGCAGGGACCGGCCCGCCTCGTCGTCGGCGGTGCGGGGACGGTCGGCGACGCGCTCCACCACGGGGGTGCCGGACGTGGTGTCCAGCGACCAGACGCCGTCCGCGAAGCCCATGGCGTCCACGAGGGAGAGCACGATCCGGCCGCGGGGCGTGTAGGGCCGCGCCTCCAGCGCCGCCACGGGATCGAGGACGCGCACCCACAGTGTGTCGGACTCGGCGGTGACCCGGTACTTGGCGCGGTCGGCCATCGCCCACACGAGGGGGTCCTCCACCGGGGCCCGGCCGAACCGGACCCGGTCCACGAGGTCCAGCGAGGTGACGAACTCCCACAGGGCGATGGACACGTCCGGCGTCGAGCCCACGAGGTCCAGCACCGTGAGCGTCAGCGGGTAGGAGGTGTTGGGCTCGAACCGGTAGGTCACGTAGCCGTCGGGGCGCGCCGCGCCGTCGTAGTGCACCGCGCAGCGCACCTCGGGGTCGGGCTTCTGCGGGGTGAGGAGGTACTCCCCCGTGACCTCCGGCCAGTGGTAGCCGACCCGGCTCACCGACCCGTGCGAACGTTCGTGGAACCGCCGGAACAGCTCCGGGGCGATCCGGCGCACGGCCTCGCCGTCGGCCATCTCCACGGTGCCGGTGGTCGGGGCCTTGAGCTCGAGGCGGGTGGTCGCGTCGACGCTGACCTCCCGGTCGAACGTCGCGGCGCCGAAGCCGAACCGGCCGTAGATGGTGGCCTCGGTCGCGGTCAGCAGCGCCACCGGGAACCCGGCCCGCCGGGCGCCCCCCAGATCGGCCGTCATGAGCCGGCGCAGCAGCCCGCGGCGGCTGTGCGTGGGCCGGACGGTGACCTCGGAGACGAGGTGGGCGCGCAGGAGGCGTCCGCGGCCGATGTTGAGGGTCCCCTCCCACGAGCTGAACGTCGCCACCGGCCGCCGGGTCGGCAGCGCGGCCTCGGGCACCGACCGGGGGTGGGCCGCCCGCAGCCGGACCCCCTCCTCGTGCATCCAGGCCAGGGTCCGCTCGAGCGTCCCGTCCGTCGGCTCCGCCTGGTGGAAGCCCTGCCGGACGGCCCGGACCCACTCCACCGCTGCGGGGTTCCCCGCCGTGCCGCCGGGACCGACCCCGAACTCCACGAGCGAGTAGTCGTGCCCGCCGGCCGAGTAGGCCTCCGTCACCCCGTCCGCGTGTGCGGGCGGCTGCTGCTGGTCGTCCATGCTGTGCTCCTCGTCTGACGTGCGGCCGCGGCCGGTCCGTACCGTCCGCGGGACCGGCCGGTGTGCCCCGTCGGCGGTCGGGGTCAGTGCGCCGCCTCGTGCCAGGAGCGGCCCGTGCCCACGTTGACCTCGAGCGGGACGGCCAGCTCGGCGGCCCCGCCCATCTCCTCCCGCAGGACCCGCTCCACGGTCTCGCGCTCACCGCCCACCACCTCGACGACGAGCTCGTCGTGGACCTGCAGCAGCATCCGTGAGCCCAGCCCCTCGTCGGCGAAACGCCGGTCGACCCCGAGCATCGCCTTCTTGATGATGTCGGCCGCCGAGCCCTGGATCGGGGCGTTGAGGGCGGCCCGCTCGGCCACGGAGCGCAGCTGGCGGTTGTCGCTGGAGAGGTCCGGGAGGTAGCGGCGGCGACCGTCGATCGTCGCGGTGTAGCCGTCCGCCCGGGCCTGCTCGACGACGCCGCGCAGGTAGTCGCGCACGGCGCCGAACCGGGTGAAGTAGTCGCTCATCAGGGTGCGCGCCTCGTCCACGGGGATCCGCAGCTGCTTGGAGAGCCCGAACGAGCTCAGCCCGTAGACCAGGCCGTAGCTCATGGCCTTGACCTTGGCGCGCATCTGCGACGTGACGTCCTCGGGGGCCACGCCGAAGATCTTCGAGCCGACGAACCGGTGCAGGTCCTCCCCCTGGCGGAAGGCGTCGATGAGCGCCTCGTCCCCGGACAGGTGCGCCATGATGCGCATCTCGATCTGGGAGTAGTCGGCCGTCAGCAGCTGGTCGTACCGGTGCCCGCCGGCGTCGCCGCCCACGACGAACAGGGCCCGGATCCGGCGGCCCTCCTCGGTGCGCACCGGGATGTTCTGCAGGTTCGGGTTGGTCGAGGACAGCCGGCCGGTGGCGGCGACGTTCTGCATGTAGGTCGTGTGCACGCGCCCGTCGTCGGCGATGGCCTTCTGCAGCCCCTCGACCGTCTGCCGCAGCTTGTTGGCGTCCCGGTAGGCGAGCAGCCCCGCGAGGAACCGGTGGCCCTTCGAGTCCGGGTCGGTGCGGGTGAGCAGCTCGGCGACGGCGTCGGCGTCGGTGGTGTAGCCCGACTTGATCTTCTTGGTCCTCGGCAGGCCCAGCTCCTCGAACATGACCTGCTGCAGCTGCTTCGTCGAGCCCAGGTTCACGGGCTCGGCGATCTGGGCCAGCGCCTCGTCCCGCGCCTGCTCGATGACCCGGGCGAAGTCGTCCAGCAGGACCTGCACGCCGTCCGCGTCCACGGCGATGCCTGCGAGCTCCATCCGGCCCAGCACGACGGCCAGGGGCAGCTCCAGGTCCGTCAGCAGGCCGCTCTGCCGCGTCTCGGCGAGCTGGTGCAGCAGGTGCTCCGAGAGCCGGGTGGCGGCCACCGCGAGCTCGGCCTCCCGGCGCAGCGGCCCGGCAGCCGGCCACGGCTCCGCCCCGAGCGCGAGCTCCTGCTGGCCGTCCGCGGAGTCGCCCTCCTCGGCCGGCGCCACGACCAGCCCGAGCCGGTCCTCCAGCAGCGCCGGCAGCTCGTAGCTGCGCCGCGCCGGCTGCAGCAGGTACGCCGAGAGCTGCGGGTCGTCCACGACGCCGTCGAGCGGGAGCCCGCGCACGGCCAGGGACTTCCACACGTCCTTGAGCCCGTCCACGATCTTGGGCCGGCCGGTGTCGGCGAGCCACCCGGCCAGGGCCGACTCGAGGGCGTCGTCGGCGGCCGCCAGGTCGAGGAACACCGCCGAGGGCCGGTCCCCGCCGTGGGCGAGCACGAGGCCGGAGAGCTCCCGGGCCCCGGGCAGCCAGGGGTCGTCGTCGCGGTGGAGGGCACGCAGGACCACCGGCCCCGCGGCCCCGGCCAGCCAGCCCTGCAGGTCCTCGGCGGTGCCGGGGCGCCCGACCTCGGCCAGGCCGAGGTCGGCGGGCGGCGCGCTCTCCTCCTCCGGGCGCCCGAACGCGTCGAAGAGCCGGTTGCGCAGGCCCTCGCCGAACTCGAGGTCGTCGAACACGTCCCCCACGGCGTCGGCGTCCGGGACGGGCAGCGCCGCGTCCGCGAGGTCGAGCTCCAGCCCCAGGTCCGTGACCAGCCGGTTGAGCCGGCGGTTGCGCTCGACGTCGTCGCGGTGGGCGCGCAGGGCCTCCCCCTTCTTGCCCTTGACGCGGTCGGCGTGCTCCAGCAAGGAGGCGACGTCCCCGTAGGCGAGGATCCACTTGGCCGCGAAGCCGGCCCCGACCCCCGGCACGCCCGGCAGGTTGTCGGCGGTCTCGCCCGTCAGCGCGGCCAGGTCCGGGTAGTGCCGCGGGGGGACCTTGTACTTCTCCACGACGGCGGCCGCGTCCATGTGCTTGAGGTCGGAGGGCGTGCGGCCCGGGTAGACGACGGTGACGTGCTCGTCGATCATCTGGAAGGCGTCCCGGTCCCCCGAGAAGACGAGCACCTCGAAGTCCTGCTCGGCCGCCCGGTGCGCCAGCGTGGCCAGCACGTCGTCGGCCTCGTGGCCCTCGGCCGTCACCACGGGCACGCCCAGGGCGTCCAGGATCCTGCGGATCTGCGGCACCTGGCCGTGGAACTCCTCGGGGGTCTCGGCCCGTCCGCCCTTGTAGTCCTCGTACTCCTCGGAGCGCAGCGTGGGGCCCTCCAGGTCGAAGGAGACCACGAGGTGCGTGGGTCTCTGCTCCCGGACGAGTTTCACGAGCGTGTTCACGAAGCCGTAGACGGCCTCGGTGTGCCGGCCGTCGGAGGTGACGAACGCCGGTCCGCCCCCGTACTCGGCGGCCCGGGACAGGGCGAAGAACGCCCGGAAGGCCAGGGAGTGCCCGTCGACCAGCAGCAGCTTGCGGTCCGGCCGGGACACCGGCCGGGGGATCTCGACCTCGACGGGGTGCTCGGTCTCCGTCCCGACGGTCACGGTGCGGACGTCGGTGTCGGGGCTCTCGTCGGTCTGCGTCTGCGGGGTCGTTGTGCTCACGGACCCATCCTAGGGCCCGGGCCCGGGGCCTGCCGCCCGCCCGCGCGGGTCAGGACACCTGGTTGATGATGGCCTCCGCGACCTCGCGCATGGACAGCCGGCGGTCCATCGAGGTCTTCTGGATCCACCGGAACGCCTCGGGCTCGGACAGGCCCATCTTGGTCGTCAGCAGGGACTTCGCCCGCTCCACGAGCTTGCGGGTGGCGAACTGCTCCTTCATGTCCGAGACCTCGCGCTCGAGCGCGCTGATCTCCTCGAACCGGGACATCGCGATCTCCAGCGCCGGGACGAGGTCGTCGACCGTGAAGGGCTTGACCACGTAGGCCATGGCCCCGGCCTCGCGGGCCCGCTCCACGAGCTCCCGCTGGCTGAAGGCCGTGAGCAGGACCACCGGGGCGATCCGTTCGGAGGCGATCTGCTCGGCCGCGGTGATCCCGTCGAGGACGGGCATCTTCACGTCCATGAGCACGAGGTCCGGCCGGTGCTCGCGGGCGAGCTCCACCGCGCGCTGCCCGTTGTCGGCCTCCGCGACGACCTGGTATCCCGCCTCCCGCAGCATCTCGACGATGTCGAGGCGGATGAGGGTCTCGTCCTCGGCGACCACGACCCGGCGGGTCGGCGGCAGGCCCGCGACCGCGGCCTCCTCGGCGGCGCCGGGACTCTCGGGCCCCTCCACCGGGGTGGGGTTCGGCTGCTCCGTCACGCTGACTCCTTGCCTGCTGGTGTTGCCTGCTGGTTCTGCCTGCTGGTGTTGCCTGCTGCTGCGTCGGCCCGCCGCCGTGGTCGGCGCGAGGGGACCGGCGGAACGGGGCCCGTGGCCCCGCGAAGCGTCCGGTCAGCCCCAAACTATAACTGTTGTAGAGTGGTCGAGCGCAGGAGCGGCCCCGTCGGGGCCGCGCGGACTGCGACCGTCGGCCCAAGTGGCGGAATTGGCAGACGCGCCGCACTCAAAATGCGGTTCCTCGGAGTGTGGGTTCGAGTCCCACCTTGGGCACCACGACCCCGGACCACAGGTCCGGGGTTCTGTCGTCCCTCAGCGCTCCCGCACCAGGTTGGTGACGCGGGCCGTGGACAGGCGCCGCCCGCCGCCGTCCGTGATCACGACCTCGTGCACCGTGAGCGTCCCGCCCAGGTGCAGCGCCGTGCAGGTCCCGGTCACCGTCCCGGTGGCGACCCCCCGCTGGTGCGTCGCGTTGACGTCGACGCCCACCGCGTAGCGCCCCGGCCCCGCGTGCACGCTCGCGGCCGTGGACGCGAGCGTCTCCGCCAGCACGCAGTGCGCTCCCCCGTGGAGGATCCCGCCGGGCTGGGTGTTCGGCTCCACGGGCATGGTCGCCACGGCACGCCCGGGCGTGAGCTCCGTGAACCGGATGCCCATCGCCCGGGCGAGCCCGCCGATCCCGTGGCCGGGAAAGGCGGCGTGCAGCTCCTCGGGGACGCCGTGCTCCAGCAGGTCCCGCGAGTGCTCCTCCGGGCTCATGCCGGTCAGGCCTCCCGCCACGGCCCGACGTGCTCGCGGCGGCGCCTGCTGTCGATCAGCTCTCCGGCGTCGGCGAGGTCGCCCACCCGGTGCACCTTGACGAGGTTCGTGGTCCCGGCGACGCCGGGGGGCGAGCCGGCGCAGATCACCACGAGGTCGTCCTTGCCGGCCAGGCCCTGCTCCTGCAGGTGGCGGTCCACCTGCTTGGTCATGTCGTCGGTGTGGTTGACCTTCGCCACGTGGATGGGCTGGACGCCCCACAGCAGGGACATCAGCGCCGTGACCAGGGGCTCGGGAGTGAAGGCCAGGATGGGGTGGGCCGGGCGCAGCCGGGAGAGCCGGCGGGCGGAGTCCCCGGACTGCGTGAAGGTGCAGATGTAGCTCACGTCGAGCTGGCGGGCGATGGTGACGGCCGCCCGCGTGACGGCGCCGCCGCGGGTGCGCGGCTCCGTGCCCAGGCCGGGGACGCGCTCGAGGGCCTGGGACTCGGTGGCCTCGATGATCCGGGCCATGGTCTCGATGGTCTCGATGGGGTACTTCCCGACCGAGGTCTCCCCGGAGAGCATGACCGCGTCCGCGCCGTCCAGGACCGCGTTGGCGCAGTCGGAGGCCTCGGCCCGGGTGGGCCGCGGGTTGTCGATCATGGACTCGAGGACCTGGGTGGCCACGATGACGGGCTTGGCCCAGCGCCGGGCGAGCTCGATGGCGCGCTTCTGCACGATCGGCACCTGCTCCAGCGGCAGCTCCACCCCCAGGTCGCCGCGGGCCACCATGATGCCGTCGAACGCGTCGATGATCTCGTGCAGGGAGTCCACGGCCTGCGG
Source organism: Kocuria rhizosphaerae (assembly GCF_044462265.1). Classification (NCBI taxonomy): domain Bacteria; kingdom Bacillati; phylum Actinomycetota; class Actinomycetes; order Micrococcales; family Micrococcaceae; genus Kocuria; species Kocuria rhizosphaerae. The sequence goes on along the minus strand of NZ_JBISWL010000083.1, from coordinate 52,385 downwards.
CTTCTCGATCTTGGCGATCACGGGCAGGCGCCGGTCCTCCTCGTCCATGATCTCGTGCACCCGGTCGATGTCCTTGGCGTCGCGCACGAAGGACAGGGCGACGAGGTCGACGCCGCGGCGCAGGGCCCAGCGGAGGTCGTCCTCGTCCTTCTCGGACAGCGCCGGGACGCTCACGGCCACGCCCGGGAGGTTGATGCCCTTGTTGTTGGACACCGACCCGCCCACGACCACCTCGGTGATCACGGTCGTGGCCGTGACCTCGGTGGCGCGCAGGGCGACCTTGCCGTCGTCGATGAGCAGGGGGTCCCCGACGTTCACGTCGCCCGGGAGGCCCTTGTGGGTCGTGGAGCACAGCTCGCGGGTGCCCTCCACGTCCTCGACGGTGATGGCGAAGACGTCGCCGGGGGCCAGTTCGTGCGGGCCGTCGGCGAACCGGCCGAGCCGGATCTTGGGGCCCTGGAGGTCGGCGAGGATCGCGACCGTGTGCCCGGTGTCGGCGGAGGCCCGCCGCAGGTTCTCGTAGGAGCTGTCGTGCACCGAGTGGTCGCCGTGGCTCATGTTCAGCCGGGCCACGTTCATGCCGGAACGGATCGCCTGGGAGAGGGTCTCGTAGGAGGAGATGGCCGGGCCGATCGTGGCCACGATTTTGGCTCGTCGCATGGATACCGCCTTGGGGTTGTGGGGTGCGACCGCGGGAGGACGCGCAAGAGGAAATGCCGGGACGCCGCACGGGCGCGGCTGTACTCCCGGCCGCTCCGCCTGGGCGTCCCTCCCCGGAGCGGAGAGGTCCCGTCCAGCCTACCAACGCCGTGCGCCGGAGGCGGTGCCCCTAGAGGTTCAGGTCGATCGCGCGGTCGGTCGGCGCCACCGGTGCGGGCAGGCGCGTCGAGCCGAGGAGGAACTCCTCCACGGCCGCCGCGCAGGCGCGGCCCTCCGCGATCGCCCAGACGACCAGCGACTGGCCGCGGCCGGCGTCGCCGCAGGAGAACACGCCCTCCACGTTGGTCATGTACCGGTCGTCGCGAGCCACGTTGGTCCGCCCGTCCAGCTCCGCGCTGATCTGCTCGGTGATCTCCTCGGACTCGTTGCCCGTGAAGCCCAGCGCCAGGAACACGAGGTCCGCCGGGATCACCCGCTCGGTGCCCTCCTTCGGGGCGCGGCGGCCGTCGGGGAGGTACGCGGTCTCGGCGACCCGCAGGCCGGTGAGCTTGCCGTTCTCCCCGACGAACTCGACGGTGGAGGCCATGTAGGAGCGCTCACCGCCCTCCTCGTGGGAGGTCGAGACCTCGAAGACCTTCGGCATCATGGGCCACGGGTCGGCGTCCGAGCGGTCGGCCGGCGGCTTGCGCCCGATCGCCAGCGAGGTGATGGAGGCCGCACCCTGGCGGTTGGCCGTGCCGATGCAGTCGGAGCCGGTGTCGCCGCCGCCCAGGACGATGACGTTCTTGCCCCGCGCCGAGATCTGGTTCTCGACCCGGTCTCCGGCCACGACCCGGTTGGACTGCACGAGATAGTCCATCGCGAAGTGCACACCCTCGAGGTCGCGGCCCGGGATGTTCAGGTCGCGGGGCCGGGTGGCGCCGGTCGCGACCACGACGGCGTCGTACCGGCGCTTGAGCTGGTCCCAGGTGATGTCCTTGCCGATCTCCACACCGGGCCGGAACCGGGTGCCCTCGGCCCGCATGACGTCCAGCCGGCGGTCGAGGACCTCCTTCTCCATCTTGAAGTCGGGGATGCCGTAGCGCAGGAGTCCGCCGATCCGGTCGTCGCGCTCGTAGACGGCGACCGTGAAGCCGGCCTGGGTCAGCTGCTGGGCCACCGCCAGTCCGGCGGGTCCGGAGCCCACGACCGCCACGGTCCTGCCGACCAGCCGCTGCGGGACGTACGGCTTGACGATGCCCTCGTCGAAGCCCATCTCGCCGATCTCGTACTCGAGCTGCTTGATGGTCACCGGCGGCTGGTTGATGCCCAGCACGCACGAGGACTCGCACGGCGCCGGGCACACGCGCCCCGTGAACTCCGGGAAGTTGTTGGTCGCGTGCATGCGCTCCACGGCCTCCGGGTCGAGACCACGCCACACGAGGTCGTTCCACTCCGGGATGAGGTTGCCCAGCGGGCAGCCCTCGTGGCAGAAGGGGATCCCGCAGTCCATGCACCGGCTGGCCTGCTTCTGCAGCACGCCGCGGTCCTGGCGCTCCTGGACCTCCTTCCAGTCCATGATCCGGACGGGCACCGGCCGCTTCGGGCGGTCGACGCGTTCGGTCACCTTCATGAAGCCGCGCGGGTCAGCCACGGGTCGTCACCTCCAGGATCTTGTGCCAGGCCTCGTCGCCGTCGGGGTCCCGCCCCTGGGTGATGGCCTCTTCGCGGATGCCCTGCACGGCCGCGTAGTCGCGCGGCAGGACCTTGGTGAAGCGCCCGAGGGTCGCCACGGGGTCGGCCAGCAGCCGGTCCGCGAGCTCGGAACCGGTTTCCTCGCCGTGCTTCGTGATGAGGGCGAGCACCGTCTCGGCGTCCGCCTGGTCCAGCGGGAGCAGCTGCAGCTCGCCGCTGTCCCGCGCCTGCTTGTTGACCGAGGTCGCGGCGAGGTCGATGACGTAGGCGACGCCCCCGGACATGCCGGCGCCGAAGTTGCGCCCGGTCCGCCCGAGCACCAGCGCGGTCCCGCCCGTCATGTACTCGCAGCCGTGGTCGCCGATCCCCTCGACGACCGCGGTCGCGCCCGAGTTGCGGACCAGGAAGCGCTCGCCCACGGTGCCGCGCAGGAAGATCTCCCCGCCGGTCGCGCCGTAGCCGATGACGTTGCCGGCGATGACGTTCTCGGAGGCCTCGAAGACCGCGTCCCGCTCGGGGCGCACGATGATCCGCCCGCCCGAGAGGCCCTTGCCGGTGTAGTCGTTGGCGTCCCCCTCGAGGCGCAGGGTGATGCCCTGGGGGATGAACGCGCCGAGGGACTGGCCGGCCTGACCGGTCAGGGTCACGTCGATGGTGTCCGGGGCCAGCTCGTCCGTGCCGAAGGTCTTCGTCACCTCGTGCCCGAGCATCGTGCCGACCGCGCGGTCCGTGTTGATGACGGTCTTCTGGATCCGTACCGGCTCCCGCTTCTCCAGGGCGGCCCGGGAGAGGCTGATCAGCTCGTTGTCGAAGTGCTGGTCCAGCTCGTGGTCCTGGCCGCGGGTGTTGCGCACCTCGGCCCCACGGTGCTCGAGGACCGTGGAGTGCAGCATCGGCGAGAGGTCGAGCCCGTGCGCCTTCCAGTGGTCGATCGCCGCCCGGGTCTCGAGGACCTCGGCGTGCCCGACGGCCTCCTCGAGGGAGCGGAAGCCCAGCTGGGCCAGGTACTCCCGGACCTCCTCCGCGATGAACTCGAAGAAGTTGATCACGTGCTCGGCCCGCCCCGTGAACCTCTTGCGCAGGTCGGGGTTCTGCGTGGCCACGCCCACCGGGCAGGTGTCCAGGTGGCACTTGCGCATCATGATGCAGCCCTCGACGATCAGCGGGGCCGTGGCGAAGCCGAACTCCTCCGCCCCGAGCAGCGCGGCCACCATCACGTCGCGGCCGGTCTTCATCTGCCCGTCCGCCTGCACGACCACCCGGTCCCGCAGGCCGTTGAGCATGAGCGTCTGCTGGGTCTCCGCCAGGCCGAGCTCCCACGGGGCGCCCGCGTGCTTGAGCGAGTTCAGCGGCGCCGCACCGGTGCCGCCGTCGTGGCCGGAGACGAGCACGACGTCGGCCTTGGCCTTGGTCACGCCGGCGGCCACGGTGCCGATGCCGATCTCGGAGACGAGCTTGACGTGCACGCGCGCCGAGGTGTTGGCCCGCTTGAGGTCGTAGATCAGCTGCGCCAGGTCCTCGATCGAGTAGATGTCGTGGTGCGGCGGCGGTGAGATCAGGGACACGCCGGGGGTGGAGTGGCGGGTCTGGGCGATCCAGGGGTAGAGCTTCTGGGCCATGAGCTGCCCGCCCTCGCCCGGCTTCGCGCCCTGGGCCATCTTGATCTGGATGTCTTCGGCGTTGGTGAGGTACAGGCTCGTCACGCCGAAGCGCCCGGAGGCCACCTGCTTGATGGCCGAGCGCCGGCTCGGGTCCAGCAGCCGGTCGACGTCCTCGCCGCCCTCTCCCGTGTTGGACTTCCCGCCGAGCCGGTTCATGGCGATGGCGAGGGTCTCGTGGGCCTCCTTCGAGATCGAGCCGTAGCTCATCGCACCCGTCTGGAAGCGCTTGACGATCTCGCTGACCGGCTCGACCTCCTCCAGCGGCACCGGGGTGCGGTCCGAGGCGAAGCCGAGCAGCCCGCGCAGGGTCAGCAGCTTCTTCGTCTGGTCGTCCACGAGCTTGGTGTAGGACTTGAAGATGTCGTAGCGGCCGGAGCGCGTCGCGTGCTGCAGGCGGAACACCGTCTGCGGGTTGAACAGGTGCGGCGGGCCCTCCCGTCGCCAGTCGTACTCGCCGCCGGTCTCCAGGGCGCGGTAGGGCTCGGTCACGCCGTCCTCGGGGTAGGCCCGGCGGTGGCGGACCGCGGTCTCCTCGGCGATCACGTCGAGCCCGACGCCGCCGATCTGCGTGTGGGTGCCCGCGAAGTAGTCGTCCACGAGCTCCTGGGACAGCCCGAGGGCCTCGAAGACCTGGGCGCCGCAGTAGGAGGACACCGTGGAGATGCCCATCTTGGACATGATCTTCTGCACGCCCTTGCCGAGCGACTTGATGAGGTTCTGCACCGCGTGCTCGGTGGTCAGCCCCGTGATGTCGCCGGAGCGCACGAGCTCCTCGGCGGATTCCATGGCCAGGTACGGGTTCACCGCGGACGCGCCGTAGCCGATGAGCAGGGCCACGTGGTGGACCTCGCGCACGTCGCCGGCCTCCACGATCAGCGCCACCTTGGTGCGGGTCGCCGAGCGGAGCAGGTGGTGGTGGACGGCCGAGGTGAGCAGCAGGGACGGGATGGGCGCCCACGCGGCGTTGGAGTCGCGGTCGGAGACGATGACGTACTCCACGCCGCGGGCCACGGCCGCGGAGACCTTCTCGCAGATCTCCGCGATCCGGGCGCGCAGGGACTCCTCCCCGCCGTCCGGCCGGTACAGGCCGCGCACCTTGAGCGCGGCGGGCATCCCGTCCTCGCCCTCGATGTGCAGGAACTGGTCCAGCTGGTCGTTGTTGATGACGGGGAAGTGGAGCGAGACCTGGCGGGTGCGCACGCGCTCGGTGGTCAGCAGGTTGCCGGAGGGTCCCACGGAACCGCGCAGGCTCGTGACGAGCTCCTCGCGGATGGCGTCCAGCGGCGGGTTGGTGACCTGGGCGAAGGACTGCACGAAGTAGTCGAACAGGGTCCGCTGCCGGTCGGAGAGCACCGCGATCGGGGTGTCGGTGCCCATCGCGTAGATCGGCTCGGCGCCCTTGGCCGCCATCGGGCCGACGATCATCTTCAGCTCTTCCTGCGTGTACCCGAAGGTCTTCTGCCGCAGGGTGACGGAGGAGCGGGGGTGGACCATGTGCTCGCGCTCGGGCAGGTCCTTGATGTTGATGATGTTGCTCTCGGCCCACTCCGCCCAGGGCTGCGCGCCGGCGACCTCCGCCTTGATCTCGGCGTCCTCGACGATCCGCCCCTGGGCGGTGTCCACGAGGAACATGGTGCCCGGGGACACGCGGCCCTTCCGGACGACCTTGCGGTCCCCGACGTCGACGACGCCGACCTCCGAGGCGAAGATCACGAGCCCGTCCTCGGTGACCCAGAAGCGTCCCGGGCGCAGCCCGTTGCGGTCCAGCAGCGAGCCGACCTGCACCCCGTCGGTGAACGCGACGGCCGCCGGCCCGTCCCACGGCTCCATGAAGGAGGCGTGGTACCGGTAGAACGCCTTGAGCGAGGGGTCCATGGTCTCGTGGTTCTCCCAGGCCTCCGGGATCATCATCATCATGGCCTGGGTGACGGGTCGCCCGGAGAGCACGAGCAGCTCCGCGACCTCGTCGAGGGACTGCGAGTCGGAGGCGCCCTCCGTGCAGATGGGGAACAGCTCCTCGGGGTTGCGCCCGAGCAGCGGGGACTTCAGCTGCGACTGACGGGCGCGCATCCAGTTCCGGTTGCCCTTGACCGTGTTGATCTCGCCGTTGTGCGCGAGGGTCCGCATGGGCTGGGCCAGGGGCCACGAGGGGAAGGTGTTGGTCGAGAAGCGGGAGTGCACGACCGCCAGCTCGGTGGTGAATCGCTCGTCGGAGAGGTCCGGGTAGAAGGGCTCGAGCTGCTGGGTGGTGAGCATGCCCTTGTACACGATCGTGCGGGAGGACAGCGACGGGAAGTACACGCCGGCCTTGTTCTGGGCGCGCTTGCGCAGCCGGAACGCCTTCTGGTCCAGGCGCCGGCGCGCGTCCTCGTCCCCGGGCCGCGGGTCCGTCTCGGCCAGGAACAGCTGCACGAAGTAGGGCATGACCTCCAGCGCGGACTTGCCGACCACGGACTCGACGACCGGGACGGGGCGCCAGCCGAGCACCTGCAGGTCCTCGGCGCGCGCGATCTCCTCGAGGGCGGCCTGCACCCGGTCGGCGTCCCGGCCGCCGTGCGGCAGGAACGCGATGCCCACGGCGTAGCCGCCGGGAGCCGGGAGCTCGAAGTCGACGACGGAGCCGAAGAAGTCGTGGGGCAGCTGGGTCAGCAGACCCGCTCCGTCACCGGTGCCCTCGTCCCCGCCCACGGCGCCGCGGTGCTCGAGATTGCGCAGCGCCGTGAGCGCGGCGTCGACGATCTCGTGGTTCGGCGTGCCGTTGAGGGTCGCGACCACGGCCAGGCCGCAGGCGTCCTTCTCCTCGTCCGGGTGGTAGAGGCCCTGCTCCTCGGGCGCGTTCGAGAACTGCTCGAACGGGGACTTCGCCTGTTCCTCGGCGGTCTCTGCGGGAACGGACGGACGCGGGTCCGTGCCGTCCTGAGCGGAATTGTCACCGGGGGTGCCGGCGGGGGTAGAAGTCATGACAGACGTCTCCTCACCATGAGATGCGGTCAACAGGCGCGGCCTCCGCGGCAGAGCCCCGGTCGGGAGATGCCGCCGGATCGTGATCTGCCACCCGTTCCCCCTCTGACGTGATCGTCGAGGTGCCGGACGGCCGAAAGGCCCCGTTCCAAGAATGTCCGACGATGGACGATCGTGGCACGCGCACGGACGGAGACCGTGGTTCACGCGTTCTCCGGTCATGCGCCAAAAGAATCTAGCACTTCGATGTTACAAGCCGGAAAACTCGGCGCACACCCGGAGGTCCCGGGAGGGGCCTGAGAGCTCAGTCACGAACGGCCGCCGGGGCGCCGCCGGCCGCGCGGCGCCGGGCCGTTCCGGCGGCGAACAGCGCCACGCCCAGCAGCACCAGCGCCAGGGAGGTCCACACGTGCACGCGCAGCCCCAGGACCATCAGGGACGGGTCGATGCGCAGGAACAGCTCGATGAGCATGCGGCCGATGCCGTAGTGCACCAGGTAGACCGCGAACAGCCGGCCGCCGTCGAGACGGAACCGCCGGTCCAGCCAGATCAGCAGGACCACGCCGAGCAGGTTCCACAGGGACTCGTAGAGGAAGGTCGGGTGGAAGAGCGTGTCCGCGGGCAGCCCGCCGGGGAAGTTCGGGTTGCCGGGGTCGATCTCCAGCCCCCAGGGCAGGGTGGTGGGGCGGCCGAAGAGCTCCTGGTTGAACCAGTTGCCCCAGCGCCCGATCGCCTGGGCGAGGAGCAGGCCGGGGGCGGCGGCGTCCGCGAACACGGCCAGCGGGATCCCGTGCCGGCGGAGCACCCACCAGGCGGCCAGAGCGCCGAAGGCCACGGCGCCCATGATGCCGAGACCTCCCTCCCAGATCCGCAGGGCGTCCACGGGGTCCGCGCCCGGCCCGAAGTACCCGCCCGGGTCGGTGACGAGCACGTGGTAGGCCCGCGCGCCCACGATGCCCGCGGGCACGGCCCACATGACGACGTCCCAGACGATCTCCGGGTCGTGCCCGCGCGCGGCCCAGCGCCGGGTCGTCAGCCACAGGGCGGCGGCGATCCCCGCGAGGATGCACAGGGCGTAGGCGTGGACGGTCAGCGGTCCGACCGAGAAACCGGACCAGTCCGGTGACGGGATGCCCCGGTGGGCCAGGACGCCCAGGGACGCGGGGACGGGGGACGCGGCGCTCAGCAGCATGCGGTGGGGGCCTCGGCTCGTGGGTGGGAAGGGCGCACGGAGCCGGGAGGCGCCGTCCGACCCGTCACGCTATCAGGAGCGGCCCGCCAGGTCGCGCGCGAGCGCGCCCACGGCCTCGGGGCCTCCGTCGGCGAGTGCCTGCACCAGGGCGGTGCCCACGATGACGCCGTCGGCGTAGGCACCGATCTCCTCGACGTGCTCACGGCGGGAGACGCCCAGGCCGACGCACACGTGCTGCGCGCCCGCGGCCCGGACGTCGGCCACGAGCCGCTCGGCGACGTCGGAGACGGCGTCCCTGGTCCCGGTCACGCCCATCACGGAGACGGCGTAGACGAAGCCGCTGGCGGCCTTCACCACGAGGTCCATCCGCTCCCGGGACGAGGAGGGCGCCACGAGGAAGATGCGGTCCAGGCCGTGGGCCTGCGAGGCCGTGAACCATTCGGCGGCCTCGTCGGGGATCAGGTCCGGGGTGATGATGCCCGCTCCCCCGGCCTCGGCGAGCCGCCGCGCGAAGGTGTCCACCCCCATCTGCAGGACCGGGTTCCAGTAGGTCATCACCACGGGCACGGCGTCCGTGCGCTCGGCGACGGCGCGGACGACCCGGAAGACGTCCGCCACGCGGAAGCCGCGGGCGAGGGCCGTCGTCGTCGCGTGCTGGATCACGGGCCCGTCCATCACCGGGTCCGAGTACGGGATGCCGATCTCGATGACGTCCGCGCCGTTGGTGCCCAGCGCCACGGCCGCCTCGATCGACTCCTCGACGGTCGGGAACCCTGCGGGCAGGTAGCCCACCAGCGCCGGGCGGCCCTGCTCGCGGCAGTGCGTGAGACGGGCGGCCAGCGGGGAGCCGGGGTCGGGGCGGAGCCCCTCGGGCAGGAGGCGGGACGCGAGGTCGGGCCCCGCGGTGTCGTGGGAGGTGGTGCTCACAGTCGCTCGCCCTTCTCGCCGAGCTCTGCCTCGGCGCTGTCGTCCGGGAGCATCCCGAACCATTCCGCGGCCGTGGCCACGTCCTTGTCACCGCGCCCGGACAGGGAGACGACGACGACCTTCTCGGCGGCGGCCTCCGCCCCGAGCTCCTCGACCCAGCGGCGGCCGATCTTCAGCGCACCGGCCAGGGCGTGGGAGGTCTCGATCGCGGGGATGATGCCCTCCGTGCGGCACAGCAGCTTGAAGGCCTGCATCGCCTCGCCGTCGGTGATCGCCTCGTAGCGGGCCCGCCCGATGTCGTGCAGGTAGGAGTGCTCCGGGCCGACCGCCGGGTAGTCGAGACCCGCCGAGATCGAGTGCGACTCGAGCGTCTGCCCGTCCTCGTCCTGCATCAGGTACGTCTTGGCCCCGTGCAGCACGCCGGGCCGGCCGAGGGTGATGGTGGCCGCGTGCCGGCCGGTCTCCACGCCGTCCCCGCCGGCCTCCAGGCCGTAGAGCTCCACCGAGGGGTCGTCCAGGAAGCCGTGGAAGATGCCGATGGCGTTGGAGCCCCCGCCCACGCAGGCCGCCACGGCGTCCGGCAGGCGTCCGGTCATCCGGAGCACCTGCTCGCGGGCCTCCTCGCCGATCTGCTCGTGGAAGTAGCGCACCATCGCGGGGAAGGGGTAGGGCCCGGCCGCGGTGCCCAGCAGGTAGTGGGTGTGCTCCACGGAGGCGACCCAGTCCCGCAGCGCCTCGTTGATCGCGTCCTTGAGGGTGCGCGAGCCGTTGGTCACGGGGACCACCGTGGCGCCCAGCAGCTCCATGCGCGCCACGTTGAGGGCCTGGCGGCGGGTGTCCTCCTCGCCCATGTAGATCACGCACTCCATGCCGAACAGCGCGGCCGCGGTGGCGGAGGCGACGCCGTGCTGGCCCGCGCCGGTCTCGGCGATCAGGCGGGTCTTGCCCATCCGCCGGGCGAGCAGGGCCTGGCCGAGCACGTTGTTGATCTTGTGCGAGCCGGTGTGGTTGAGGTCCTCGCGCTTGAGGAGCACGCGGCAACCGGCCTCGGCCCCGAAGCGCCGGGCCTCGGTGAGCAGGGAGGGCCGCCCCGAGTAGTCGCGGGAGAGCCGCTGGAACTCCTCCGTGAACGTGGGGTCGGACTTGGCCTTCTCGAACACGTCCGTGAGCTCGTCGAGCGCGGCGATGAGGGACTCGGGCATCCAGCGACCGCCGAAGTCGCCGAAGTAGGGGCCGGGGGCCTCGCGCAGGGACGCGGCCCGCGCGGCGGCGTCCCTGGCCTCGGCTTCCGGGGCGTGCCGGCGCAGGCGCGCGGCCGCTCCCGCGGTGCGGAATCCCCTGATGGTGGCCTCGGCGTCGGCGCTGCGCACGAGCGCCTCGCCGACCAGCACGGCCTTGGCCCCGTGGGAGGCGTAGAGCTCGATCTGCTCCTCGCCCTCCACCCCGGACTCGGCGACGGCCACGGCGCCCTCCGGGAGCCGGGCGGCCAGACGGGCGAACGTGTCGACGTCGAGGTCGAGGGTCTTGAGGTTGCGGACGTTCACGCCCACGATGCGGGCGCCCACGGCGACCGCCCGGTCGATCTCCTCGGGCGTGTGCGTCTCCACGAGGGCGTGCATGCCCAGCTCGTGGGTGAGGTCGAGGAACCGGCGCAGCTGCTCGTCCGTGAGGGCGGCCACGATGAGCAGGACGAGGTCCGCCCCGTGCGCGCGGGCCTCCCAGATCTGGTACTCGTCGACGGTGAAGTCCTTGCGCAGCACGGGAACGCCCACGGCCGCGCGCACGGCGTCGAGGTCGGCCAGCGAGCCGTTGAAGCGGCGCTGCTCCGTGAGCACGGAGATGACGGAGGCGCCCCCGCGCTCGTAGGTCGCGGCCAGGCGTGCGGGGTCGTCGATCGGGGCGAGGGCTCCCTTGGAGGGGCTCGAGCGCTTGACCTCGGCGATCACCTGCACGGCGTCCTCGCTGGGCCCGCGCAGGGCCGCCTCGGCGTCCAGCGCCGGGGCCCGGCCGGCGGCCAGCCGGCGGAGCTCGTCGAGACCGACCTGCTCCCGGCGGGCCGCCATGTCCTCGCGGACGCCCTCGATGATGGCGTCCAGGACCGTCCCGGTGCTGTGTTGCGACATGCTTTCCTGTCCTCTCGGCGGCCACGGCCGCCCTGGTGCGTGCTGCGGTCCGCGCCCGCCCGTGCCGGAGCGGTGTCCGGGTCCCGTCCGGGCCGGCCACCGGCGGGGTGCGGCACCCCGTGGGCCGGCTCCCGCCGGCCCGTCCTCAGGCGTGGTGGTTCCTGGCCTCGTGCTTGCGCTGCTCGGAACCGGCCCCGTGGCCCATGGAGCGGAGCACGAGACCGGCGACGAGACCCACCACGAGCAGGACGACGCCGATGATCAGCACGGTGCTGCTGCCCAGCGTGAAGCCCACCGTGCCGACGGTGAAGCCCAGCGACATGATGCCCACGGTCACCCAGGCGGCAAGGGTGTTGCCGTGCCCCACGAAGCCGGTGTGGTCGAGGACGATCTCGTTTCCGTTTGCCATGTTCCTGCACTCCCGATGTCCCTGCCGGAGCCCGTCCGGCCCCGGCGCCGCGGCCCCGGCGGGCGCGCGGCAGTTGCTGACGGTCTGTCTCGCCACCATTGTGCCACCCTGCGGCCGGTGCGGTGCACGCGCCGCGGCCGGGCCGGCTCAGGCCGTGGGGTCCCGGCCCTCCGTGAGGGCGTCCCAGGAGTCGATCTCGTCCCCGCGCCGGGCCGGGGCTCCGGGAGAGCTCTCCGTGCCGGTCCGCTCGTAGCGCCGGGCCGTGGTCCAGGACCGGCCCGCCACGAGCGCCCGGACCCCGCACAGCACCACGAGCACGGCCGCGGCGGCGGCGACCCACGGCCACGCGGTGACCGCGAACTGGCCCCCGGCGTTGATCATCCCCGTGGACTCCCCCACCGCGCCGCGGGCGGCGCCCGCAGGGTCGACCGCCACCGCGACCGACGCGGCGGCGGCTCCCCCGCCGGCGAGCACGACGACGGCGGAGACGGCCGCGCGCAGCACCCGGCCGGACACGGCGGTGGCCAGGGCGCCGGCCGCGGCCACCAGGCCGAGGGCGGTCACCGCGGGCGCCGCCTCGGAGCCCGCGACCTCGACGGTCACGGGCTCGAGCGTGGTGCGCACGGTGGCCGTGACCCACGTGGCCGCCGAGCACGCGAACACGGCCAGGGCGGCGGCGAGGGTCGTGAGCACCACGGTGGAGCGGCGGGAGGCCCGGGGCGTCCCGCCGAGGGGGTCACCGGCCACGGACGGCGTCCCTCCGGGGGCCGGCCGTGACGGCCTCGACGTCGAGGCCGTGCAGCCGCTCGGCGAGCATGACCGCGCGCAGCGGGGCCGTGGCCTTGTTCAGCGACTCGAGGGCCTCGGTCTCGGGGTCGGAGTCGGCCACGATCCCGCCGCCCGCCTGCACGTACGCCTTCCCGTCCACGAGCAGCGCGGTGCGGATGGCGATGGCCATGTCCATGTCCCCGGCGAAGTCGAGGTAGCCGACCACACCGCCGTAGACGGCCCGGCGCAGCGGCTCGTACTCGTCGAGCAGGCGCAGCGCCCGGGGCTTGGGCGCCCCCGAGAGGGTGCCGGCGGGGAACGTGGCCGCCAGGACGTCGTACGCGGTGACGTCCGGGCGCATCCGGCCCACGACGTTGGAGCACAGGTGCATGATGTGGCTGAAGCGCTCGACCTCCATGAACTCCGTGACCTCCACGGAGCCCGGCACCGCGATCTTGGAGATGTCGTTGCGGGCGAGGTCCACGAGCATGAGGTGCTCGGAGCGCTCCTTCTCGTCCTGGAGCAGGTCCCGCTCCAGGGCCAGGTCCTCGTCCACGGTCCGCCCGCGGGGGCGGGAGCCCGCGATCGGGTGGGTCACCGCCTGGTCCCCGGTCACGGTCACGAGGGCCTCCGGTGAGGAGCCGACGACCGAGAACGGGCGGCCGTCGGCGTCCTCGAAGCTGTAGAGGTACATGTACGGGCTGGGGTTGATGGCCCGCAGCATGCGGTAGACGTCCAGGGAGTCGGCCGTGCACTCGGTCTCGAAGCGGCGGGAGACCACCACCTGGAAGATGTCCCCGTCCACGATGGCCTTCTTGCCGCGCACGATCGCGTCCATGAACAGGGAGCGGTCCCAGCTCTGGTCGACCTTCGCCTCGAGGTCGTCGCGGATCTCGTCCGCGCCGGTGAGCGTGGACACCGCCCCCCGCCCGGGCGGGCGGGCCAGCTTCTCGAGCATCGCGTGGAGCCGGTCGACGGCGTCGGCCCACGCCTCGTCGACCCGCTCGTGGGTGTCGTCGAAGTTGATCGCGTTGGCGACCAGCATGACGGTGCCGTCCGTGTTGTCGTGGATCGCGATGTCCGAGACGAGGTTCATGGCCAGCTCGGGGATCCGCAGGTCGTCCTGGGGCGGGTGCGGCAGCTTCTCCCAGCGGCGCACGGCCTCCCAGCCCACGAAGCCCACGAGCCCGGAGGTCAGCGGCGGGACGTCGTCGAAGCGCTCCGTGTGCAGCAGGGCCATCGTGTCCCGCAGGGCCACGACGGGGTCGCCGCCCGTGGGCGCACCGGCCGGGGCCTGCCCGATCCAGTGCGCCCGCCCGTCCTTCGCGGTGAGCGTGGCCCGCGAGTTCGCGCCGACGAAGGAGTACCGGGACCAGACGCCGCCCTCGGCGGCCGACTCGAGGAGGAAGGTCCCGGGGCGCGCGGCGCCGCCCTCGAGGGCCAGCGCCCGGTAGAGCCCGATGGGGGTCATGGCGTCGGCGAGGATCTTGACGCGGACGGGGATCACGCGGCGCTGCGCCGCGAGCTCGCGGAACTCCTCGAGGGTGGGGCTGATGGTGCCCAGGTCCTGCATGGGTGTCGACCTGACTTCCTGGTGGCGGGTGGGAACGGGGGTGCCGGTCAGACGGCGGGGACGGCGCCGAGGTCGCGGCCGTCGAAGCAGGTGCGGGTCCCGGTGTGGCAGGCGGCCCCGGTCTGGTCGACCTGCACGAGCAGGGCGTCGCCGTCGCAGTCGAGGCTCACGCTGTGCACGCGCTGGACGTGCCCGGAGGTGTCGCCCTTGCGCCAGTACTCCTGCCGGGAGCGCGACCAGAAGGTCACGCGGCCCTCCGTGAGGGTCCGGCGCAGGGCCTCGTCGTCCATCCAGCCCAGCATGAGCACCTCCTTGGTGTCGTGCTGCTGCACCACGGCGGCCACCAGCCCGCCGGCGTCGCGCTTGAGGCGCCGCGCCACGGCGGGGTCGAGGACGTCGGGTCCGGGGTCCGGGGTCTGCTCGCTCATCGGACCCATCCTAACGACCCCTCGGCGTGCTCCGTCCCGGCCGGGGTCCGGCGGCAGGGCGCCCGGCGGCGGCCGGCCGGGCGCGGCGCCGCCGGTGCACGGCGTGCTCCGGGACGGCGGGGAGCCTGGTCGCCGCGACGGTGAGGAACGCGACCGCCAGGATCACCACGGACAGGCCCAGTGCGTACGTCCCGACGGCGTGGTAGCCGCCCACGACGGAGGGGTCGAGGAAGAAGTACGGGTACCAGCCCACCATGCGCCCGCGCACGAGCGTGTACACCGCCCACAGGGCGGGGAAGACCGTGGCCAGCCAGGTGCTCGCCCACCGGATCCGGTGCCGGCCGGGGGCGAGGAGGAAGTCGGCCACGGCGTAGACCGGAAGCACGAAGTGGATGACCTTCGAGGACAGGGGCACGAGGAAGAGGTGGCCGAACATCTCCGCGTTGGCGATCAGCACGCCGAACACGGCCCCGGAGACCACGGTGTAGGTGGTGGCCAGGGCTCGCAGCGCCGTCAGCCACCCCGGCTCCGGCCGCCCGGAGACGGTGAACAGCACGGTCAGCAGCACGGCGAGGATCAGCAGGAACGCGCTGTGGATGGTGAAGTAGCTGAAGAGGTTGGAGCCCAGGCACGTGCGCGTGACGAACGCGCAGTCCGCCCGGGACACGAGCGCCCAGACCGCCACCGTCAGGGCCGCGGCCCGCGCGGCGACGAGCACGACCAGTAGCACTGCCGATGGCCTCCTCCCAGCCGTCCGGCCTCCAGCATAGGAGCCGGGCGCGCCCCTCGCCGGAGCGCGCGCCCGGGCCTATGGTGGACGGAGGATCGATTCGGCACGGCGGGCGGGACACCAACGACGATGCACCCCAGGACGACGACGCGGCGGCGCGGCCCCGCACTGGCGGCCGCGGCGGCGGCGCTGGTCCTCGGCGGCTGCGCGGAGCCCGGCGGGGGGCCGACGGACCCGGCCACGACGTCGTCCCCGAGCCCGTCCCCCTCGGGACCGTCCCCCTCGGACCCCACCGCCACGCCCACCGCGGCCCCGAGCACGGGCACGCCCGGCGGACCGTGGGGCGCCTACCCGGACCGCGCCGAGGCGTGCGCGGCCGTCGCGGAGGACCTGCTCGTCCTCGCCCTCCTGCCCGCCAACCTCTCCGCGGACCCCACGGTCGAGCGCGTGCAGGCGGTCGAGGACGAGGTCGCGTCGGTGCGCGCCACCGTGCCCCCGGAGATCGCCGCGGACCTGGCGCGGGTGCAGCTGCTGGTCGACACCTACGGCGAGGAGCTCCAGGAGGATCCGGACGCGCGCTTCGACGGGGAGCAGCTCGACGAGGCCCTCGTCCCTGTGCGGGACTGGCTCGAGTCGACCTGCCGGGACCCCGGTCGGCGCTGATCCCCGGCGCTGATCCCCGTCCCGTCCGGCGGCCCGTCCTGCCCGGACGGCCGCAGGAGAGCGCCCCCGCCCGGCACGGAGGTGCCGGGCGGGCCCCGAGGGGCGCGCTCGGCACGGTTCCGGCCACCGGTCTCAGCGTCGGCGGAGGAAGCCCCTCAGCTTGCCGCCCAGACCCCGGCCGCCCGGCCGGCCCGCACCGGCCTGGCCCGCGGTGTTGATCCCCCGCGTGCCCCGCCGACCGCCGGCGGCGCGTCCGGTGCCGCCGGCGCCGCGCCCGGTGCCGCCGGCGCCGCGCCCGGTGAGACCCCTGATGATGCTGTTCAGTCCCACGGTGAACTCCTTCGTCGTGGATCGGTCGAGCGACTGTCGTCAGCTCGCTTCCGACTGTACGCGCGGTGGACCGCCACGGCTACGGGCGGGTCAGCGGACCTCGTGGCCGGCGGCCCGCAGGGCGTCCTTGACCTCGGCGATCGCGTCCACCGGGCCGAAGTGGAAGATCGAGGCGGCCAGCACGGCGTCGGCCCCGGCGTCCACGGCGGGCGGGAAGTGCCCGGGCGCGCCCGCCCCCCCGGAGGCGATCAGCGGCACGTGCACCCGCTCCCGCACCGCACGGATCATCTCGAGGTCGAAGCCCTCCCGCGTGCCGTCGGCGTCCATGGAGTTCAGCAGGATCTCGCCCACCCCGCGGTCCTCGGCCTCCCGGGCCCACTCCAGGGCGTCGATCCCGGTGAGGGTGCGCCCGCCGTGGGTCGTGACCTCGAACCCCGAGGGCGTGTTGCCCGTGCGCCGGGCGTCGAGGGAGAGCACGAGGACCTGGCTGCCGAAGTGGCCGGTGATCTCGTCGATGACGCCCGGGCGGGCGACGGCGGCGGTGTTGATGGACGCCTTGTCCGCACCGCAGCGCAGCAGCCGGTCGACGTCGGCGACCTCGCGGACGCCGCCGCCCACGGTGAGCGGGATGAAGACCTGCTCGGCGGTGCGCGAGACGACGTCGAAGGTCGTGGCGCGGGCCGCCGAGGAGGCCGTGACGTCGAGGAACGTCAGCTCGTCGG
Organism: Kocuria rhizosphaerae; assembly: GCF_044462265.1. Lineage (NCBI taxonomy): Bacteria > Bacillati > Actinomycetota > Actinomycetes > Micrococcales > Micrococcaceae > Kocuria > Kocuria rhizosphaerae. The sequence goes on along the minus strand of NZ_JBISWL010000083.1, from coordinate 35,564 downwards.
CGCCGGCCTCGTTGTAGCGCTTGGCCAGCTCGACGGGGTCGCCGGCGTCGCGGAGGTTCTCGAAGTTCACGCCCTTGACGACGCGGCCGGCGTCGACGTCCAGGCACGGGATGACTCTCACGGCAACGCCCACGGGCGGAACCTCCTCGGGTGCGGGAAAGGGACGGTGGGCGCTCAGATGCGGGCGGCCTGGATCGGGGAGACCAGGATCGCCCTGGCCCCGACCTCGTAGAGGGCGTCCATCACCTTGTTGGTGTCGGCCTTCGGGACCATGGCGCGCACGGCCCAGGCGTTGCCGCGGCCCAGCGGGGAGATCGTGGGCCCCTCCATGCCGGGGGTGATCTGGGTGGCGGCCTCGACGAGCTCCTCGGCGACGTCGTAGTCCATCATCACGTACCGCCGGGCCACCAGCACCCCCTGCAGGCGACGGCGCAGCACGGCGAGCCCCTCCGGCTCCTCGGCCGCCCGGCGGCTGCGGATCAGCAGCGCCTCGGAGGTCATGATGGGGTCGCCGAAGACCTGGAGGCCGGCCGCGCGCAGGGTGTTGCCGGTCTCCACGACGTCGGCGATCGCGTCGGCCACGCCGAGGCGGATGGAGGACTCCACGGCGCCGTCGAGCCGGACCACGTCCGCCTCCACGCCCCGCCCGGACAGGTAGTCGCGCAGCAGGCCGTCGTAGCTCGTGGCCACCCGCCTGCCCTGCAGCTGCCCGATGCTCTCGAACTCGCCCGCGGGGCCCGCGAAGCGGAAGGTCGAGCGGGCGAAGTCCAGCGCGAGGTCCTCCTCCGCGTCGGCCCCGGAGTCCAGCAGCAGGTCCCGTCCCGTGATCCCGACGTCGAGGGTCCCGCCGCCGACGTAGACGGCGATGTCCCGCGGGCGCAGGTAGAAGAACTCGATCTGGTGCTCGGGGTCCACGAGCACGAGCTCCCGGGAGTCACGGCGCTGCCGGTAGCCGGCCTCCTTGAGCATCGTGACGGCGGACTCGGACAGGGCGCCCTTGTTGGGCACTGCGACACGCAGCATGGGGTTCCTTCTCGGCTTCTTCGGTGCTTGGGCGGGCGGGGTGCGGGCGCGGGGGCGCTCACAGGTGGGTGTAGACGTCCTCGAGGCTCAGGCCCTTGGCGACCATCATCACCTGCAGGTGGTAGAGCAGCTGCGAGATCTCCTCCGCGGCCTGCTCGGAGGTCTCGTACTCGCACGCCATCCACACCTCGGCGGCTTCCTCGACGATCTTCTTGCCGATGCCGTGCACTCCGGTGTCGAGCTCCCGGACCGTGCCGGAGCCCTCCGGGCGGGTTCCGGCTTTGTGGCTGATCTCGGCGAAGAGGGACTCGAAGGTTTTCACGACTACCAGGGTAATGGGTCCGGGGACCGGTCCCGACCGCCCCCGCGTCCCGGCCGGGCCGGAGCACGGGGGCGGATCCGGCTCAGACGCCCAGCGAGCGGAGCAGCAGGGCGGTCTGCACCGCTGCGGCCGTCGCCTCGTACCCCTTGTCCTCCTGGGAGCCCTCCAGTCCCGCCCGGTCCCGCCCCTGCTGCTCCGTGTCGCACGTGAGGACGCCGAAGCCCACGGGCACCCCGGTGCGCACGGTGACGTCCGTGAGCCCCTGCGTCGCGGCCGAGCACACGTAGTCGAAGTGGGGGGTTCCGCCCCGGACCACGACGCCCAGGGCGACGACCGCGTCCGCGCCCGGGGCCAGGCGCGCCGCGGCGACGGGCAGCTCGAAGCTGCCGGGCACCCGCACCACGCGGGCCCCGGCCACACCGGCGTCGGCGAGGGCACGGCGGGCGCCGTCGAGCAGCCCGTCCATGATCTCGGTGTGCCAGCTCGAGGCGACGACGACGACGCGCAGGCCGGCCGCGTCGGTGCCGCCGAGGTCGATGTCGGGTGCTCCGTGTCCGCTCATGGGATGAGGTCTCCTGTGCTGTCGGTCCGGCCGACGGGCGCCGCCGGCCCGCTCGGGTGGCCGGCGGGGTCGTCCACGTGCCGCAGCAGGTGGCGCATGCGGTCGCGCTTGGTCGCGAGGTAGTCGTGGTTCTCGGGGCGGGCGGGGACCTCGTTGGGCACCATGTCGATGACCTCGATGCCCAGCTCGGCCAGGTGCTCGGCCTTGGCGGGGTTGTTGCTGAGCAGCCGGATCCGGGTCAGTTCCAGCCGGTGCAGGATCGCCGCCGCGGCGGTGTAGTCCCGGGCGTCCGCGGGCAGCCCGAGCAGCTCGTTGGCCTCCACCGTGTCCGCGCCCGCGTCCTGGAGCTTGTAGGCGCGCAGCTTGTTCACCAGGCCGATGCCGCGGCCCTCGTGGTTGCGCAGGTAGAGCAGGGTCCCGCCGTCGTCGGCGATGCGCCGCAGGGCCAGGTGCAGCTGCGGGCCGCAGTCGCAGCGGTAGGAGCCGAAGACGTCGCCGGTCAGGCACTCGGAGTGCAGCCGCACGAGCGGGGGCTGCCCCACGGGCACGCGGTCGGAGGCCGGGGCGGTCAGACTCAGGTGCTCGGTCATCGCCTCCCCGGGCCGCTGCGGCAGCTGCCAGCCGATCACCTCGAAGCGGCCCTCGGGGGTGGGCACGACCACGGGCTCGGAGCTCACCATCGGTGCGTCGGGCGTCATCGGCGTCCCTCCTGCAGCTGCTCGGCGAGGTCCTCGATGCTCACGAGGGGCATCGCGTGCCGGTCGGCGAAGGCCCGCAGCGCGGGGAGGCGCATCATCGGCCCCTCGTCGTGGACGAGCTCCGCGATGACGGCCACGGGCTCCAGGCCCGCGAGCGCGCACAGCTCGACGGCGGCCTCCGTGTGCCCGCGGCGGGCCGCGACGCCGCCGTCGGCGGCGCGCAGCGGCAGCATGTGCCCGGGCCGGGTGATGTCGGCGGCCCCGGCCGAGGGGTCGGCGAGCACGCGGGCGGTGACCGCGCGGTCGGCGGCGCTGATGCCGGTGGTGACCCCGTGGCGGGCGTCGCACGTGACGGTGTAGGCGGTGCCCTTCGAGTCCTCGTTGACGTCGACCATGGGGGGCAGGCGCATGGCGTCGGCCCGTGCCCCGGTCATGGGCACGCACACGACCCCGGAGCTGTGCCGGACGGTGAAGCCCATGAGCTCCGGGGTGGCGTGCTGGGCGGCGAAGACGAGGTCCCCCTCGTTCTCGCGGTCGGCGTCGTCGACGACCACGACGGGGCGCCCCTGCGCGAGGGCCTCGACGGCCCGGTCGACCGGGTCGAGGCGGACGTCCCCGGTGTCCGCGGGACCCGTTCCCTCGTGGGTGCTGCTGCGCATCATGCTCCTTCTCCTGTCGCGGGACCCGCGGCGGGTCCCTGCGGTGTGCTCTCCGTCCGGGCGAAGGCCAGCAGCCGCTGGGCGTACTTCGCCAGGACGTCGGCCTCGAGGTTGACGGCCGAGCCCACGGGGCGGCGACCGAGCGTGGTCTCGGCCAGGGTGGCCGGGATGAGCCCCACCTCGAACCAGGGCTCCGCGGCGCCGGGCTCGCTGACGGCGGTCACGGTCAGGGACACGCCGTCGACCGCGATCGAGCCCTTCTCCGCGACGAAGGGGGCGAGCTCCGCGGGCACGGCCACGCGCACCCGTTCCCAGTCCCCCAGGTCCTCGCGGGCCGCGACGGTGCCGGTGCCGTCGACATGGCCCTGGACCACGTGCCCGTCGAGCCGTCCGCCGGCCGGCACGCAGCGCTCCAGGTTCACGACGTCCCCCTCCGCCAGCGTGCCGAGGGTGGTGCGGGCCAGGGTCTCGCCGATCACGTCGGCGAGGAACTGGCCGGGTCCGAGCTCCCCGGTGCGGGTGGCCGTCAGGCACACCCCGTTGACGGCCAGGGAGCCGCCGTGCGGGAGGTCGGCCACGAGCGGGCCGGCGTCGACGAGCAGCAGCGCGCCGTCCGGGCGGGTCTCCAGCCGGCGCACGGTGCCCTGGCCGGCGACGATTCCTGTGAACATGTTCTCCTGGTCCTCTGTCCTGTGGTGGGTCGTGTGGTCGGTCCTGTGGTGGGTCGTCCGCGCGGGCGCGCCGGACGGGTCCGGGGGCCCGTTCAGCGCTCCGGCTCGGGCCGCAGGTGGACCCACAGGTCGGGGCCCAGCTGCCGCACCGGTCCGTCCCCCGTGGGGTCCAGGCGCCAGCGGGCGGCCTCCGCGAGGGTGCCGACCCCCAGGTCGGCGAACGCGGGCCGCCCCGCGCCGAGCAGCAGCGGCGCCTGGTAGAGGTGGATCTCGTCCACGAGCCCGGCGCGCAGGAAGCCCGCGGCGACCGTGGCCCCGCCCTCGACGAGCACGTGGCGCACGCCGGCGTCGTAGAGCTCCGCCAGGGCGGAGTGGGGGTCGTGCGTCGTGACGTGCCGGAACCGGCCGTCGGTCCCGCGCATCGCCGCCCGCGCGGGCACGGGGCGCAGGCCCATGGCCACGCGCAGGGGCTGCCGGGGGACCGCTCCCCCGTCCCCCGTGCGGGCCGTGAGCCGGGGGTCGTCCGCCAGGACGGTGCCCGTGCCCACGAGCACCGCGTCGGCGAGGGCACGGACGTCGTGGCCGTGCTCCCGGGCGGACGACGACGTGATCCACCGGCTGGTCCCGTCCGCGGCCGCGATCCGGGCGTCGAGGGTCTGGGCGACCTTGAGGGAGACGAACGGGCGCTGCGCGCGCATGGTCTCGCCCCAGCGGTCGTTGAGGAGCTCCGTCTCCCGGGCGAGCACCCCGCCGCGCACCTGGAGGCCGGCGGCACGCATGGTCGCGGCGCCCCCCGCGGCGGCGGCGGTGCGGTCGGGCGCCCCGTAGACCACCCGCGGCACCCCGGCCTCGACGATGGCCTCGGCGCACGGGCCGGTGCGGCCCCAGTGGTTGCAGGGTTCCAGGGTGACGTACATCGTGGTCCCGTGCAGGTCCGTGCCCGCGGACGCGGCGCGCTCGAGGACGTCGACCTCGGCGTGGACGGTGCCGGCCCCGCGGTGGTGGCCGGCGTGCAGGACCCGGCCGGAGCCGTCGACGAGCACCGCGCCGACGAGAGGGTTGGCCCCGCGCGGTCCCCGCCCGGCCTCGTGCAGGGCGGTCCGCATGATCGACCGCTCGGCGTCGTCGCCGGGCCGGTGCTGCGGGTCCATCTCGTCGTCCTTTCCCGGGGCGGTTCCGGGGCGCAGGACAACGGTGCCGCAGCCGGGACCGTTCCGGTCCGGGCGTGCGCCGCGGGCGCGCCGCGGAGGCCGTTGAACGTGTTGCCTTCCATCCAGACTGTGACTGTCGGTACCGGAGTTCCACCGGTTCGGCCGGACGACCGTGCGGTGCGGGGCCCCGCACGGACGTGGTCGTCCGGTTCGCGGACTGTGACCGCCGGTTCGGACTTCCACCGACCCCGGAACACGTTGTTCGTGACCCGATTATGGCACAGGGCACGGCGTGCGTGGGCCCCGGCGGGGCCGGCGGACCGGTTCACGGCCCGCCGACGGCCCCGTCGCCGGGGGCGTGGGGCCCCGCTCGGGACACGCCCCGCGTCACGGCGGGTCGCCGCGGTCCCCGGTGCCGCTCAGGGCCGGCGGGTGCGGGCGGCCTCGCGCAGGGCCGTGATCGCCGCCTCCGGGTCGCCCGTGCCGTAGACGGCGGAGCCGGCCACGAAGGTGTCGGCCCCGGCCTCCGCGGCCCGCAGGATGGTGTGCTCCGTGATGCCCCCGTCGACCTGCAGGGCGACCCGGCCGCCGCCGGCGCGGATCGCCTCGGCGGCCCGGCGGATCTTGGGGAGGGTCACCTCGAGGAACGCCTGCCCGCCGAAGCCGGGCTCCACGGTCATGACCAGCAGCATGTCGAGCTCCGGGAGCAGGTCCAGGTAGGGCTCCACCGGGGTCCCGGGGCGCAGGGCCATCCCGGCCCGGGCGCCGTGGGCGCGCAGCTCCCGGGCCAGCTTGATCGGCGCCCGGGCGGCCTCGGCGTGGAACGTGACCGACTCGCAGCCGAGCTCGGCGTAGCCGACCGCCCAGCGGTCGGCGTCCTCGATCATCAGGTGCACGTCGAGCGGGACCGAGCTGACGGCCAGCACCCGTTCCACCACGGGCAGCCCGAGCGTGAGGTTCGGCACGAAGTGGTTGTCCATCACGTCCACGTGCACGGCGTCGGCGGTGGCGATCCGCTCCAGCTCGGCCTCGAGGTTGACGAAGTCGGCGGAGAGGATCGAGGGATGGATGCAGGTACGGGGCACGGAGTCTCCTGGAGTGGTGGTCGGCAAGGGTCAGCGCCTGCGCAGCAGGGCCAGGAACATGGCGTCCGTGCCGTGGACGTGCGGCCACAGCTGGACGGTCGCGGGGCCGCCCTCCCACGGGCGCGAGGGATCGCGGTCGCCCTCGAGGGCTCCGGGCAGCGCGGCCTCCCGGGCCGGGCCCAGGGCGTCGACGAGCTCGACGTCGTCGCGCTCGCCCAGCACGTCCTGGACGACGGCCAGCGTCTCGGCCGCGTGCGGGGAGCACGTGACGTAGCCGACCAGCCCGCCGGGGCGCACGACGTCCAGGGCGGCGCGCAGCAGCTCGCGCTGCAGCGGACCCAGTTCGGCCAGGTCCCGGGGACTGCGCCGCCAGCGGGACTCGGGTCGCCGCCGCAGGGCGCCCAGCCCCGTGCAGGGGGCGTCCACGAGGACGCGGTCGAAGCCGGCCTCCGCCGCGGGGCGGCCGCCCAGCAGCTCCCCCACGTCCCGGCCGTCCCCGGTCCGCACGGTCCACGCCGGCGCGGGGACGGGCCGCAGCGCCTGGCGGACGAGCTCGGCCCGGTGCGGGGCCACCTCGTTGGCGGTCAGGTGGGCGCCGCGCCGCGCGGCGAGCGCCCCGAGCAGTGCGGCCTTGCCGCCGGGCCCGGCGCACAGGTCGAGCCACCGCTCCCCGTCCCGGCCGCCGCCCCCGGCCGAGGCCAGGGCGAGCGCCACCAGCTGCGACCCGGCGTCCTGCACGCGCACCCCGCCCGAGCGCACCGACTCCAGCCGGTGCAGGTCTCCCCCGCTGCTGAGCGCCGAGCCGGGGACGACGTCCCCCGGCCGCGCGCCCCCCGCGAGGGCTTCGGCGAGGTCCCCGAGCCCGGGGAGGGCCACGAGGTTGACCACCGGCGGGGCGTTGTCCGCGGCCAGCAGGGCCTCGAGCTCCGCGGCGTCCCGCCCGTGGGCCACGAGCGCCTGGCGCAGCGCACGGACCTGCCAGGCGGGGTGGGCGTGCGCGAGCCCCAGGCGGGCGGCGTCGTCGGCCACGTCGGTGGTCAGCTCGGCGACCCACGCCGCCAGGTCGCGGGCGGCGACCTTGCGCAGGACGGCGTTGACGAGCCCGCCCGGGCCCGCCCCCACGACGGCGCGCACCAGGCCGACCGTCTGGTCGATCGCGGCGTGGTCGGGAACGCGCATGGCCAGCAGCTGGTGCACGCCCAGGCGCAGGGCGTCGAGGACCGGGCCGTCGAGGCCGCTGAGCGGGCGGTCGACGCAGCGGGCGAGCACCGCGTCCCACGTCCCCTGCCAGCGCAGCGCGCCGTAGGCGAGTTCGGTGGCGAAGCCGGCGTCCCTGCGGTCCAGGTGGTGGCCGCGGATCAGCCTCGGGAGGACGAGGTTGCCGTAGGCCCCCTCCTCGGAGACCGCGCGCAGGGTCTCGAACGCCGCGAGCCGGGCCGGGTCCGCCCGGCGCGTCCGGCGTCCGGGCGCGGCCGTCGAGAAGCTCCGCTCGGACTGCGCCCGCCGGTTGCGCTCGTGGCCCCTGGCGTTGCGCCGGTCACCGCCCGGACGTCGCTCACCGCCCGGTCGCCGGTCCGCTCCACCGCGTCGGTCGTTCACGCGAACACCACCTCGTCCTCCGCGCCCCGGCCCCGGGCCCAGGCGGCGGCGTCCATCGGTCGCTTGCCGGAGGGCTGCACCTCGGTCAGCTGCACGGCGTAGGACCCCGTGCCCACCAGCACCGCGCTCCCCCGGAGCACGCACTGCCCGGGGGCGAGGTCACGCTGGTCCGGGCGGGGCACGACGCGGTCGAGCTTGAAGCGCCGGCCCGCCAGCTCCGTCCACGCCCCGGGCTCGGGGGTCACCCCGCGCACCCGGTGCGCCACGGCCACGGCGGGGTCCGTCCAGCGGACCCGCCCGTCCTGGGCGCTCAGCTTGGGGGCATGGGTCACCTCGCCCTCCTGCGGGACGGGGCGGGCGGCGCCGTCGACGACGGCGCGCAGGGAGTCGCCCAGCAGCGGTGCCGCCGTGCGGGAGAGCCGCTCCAGAACGGTGCCGGCGGTGTCGTCCGGCCGGACCTCGTCGGTCATGCTCCCGACCACCGGCCCGGTGTCGAGGCCGGCCTCGAGCAGGAAGGTGGTCGCACCCACGAGCGTCTCCCCGGCCATCAGGGCGCGCTGGACGGGTGCCGCGCCGCGCCACCTCGGCAGCAGGGAGAAGTGCAGGTTGATCCAGCCGTGCGGGAGGGCGTCGAGGGCGGGCTGCGGGACCAGCGCCCCGTAGGCCACCACCGCGGCGATCTCGGCACCCAGGTCCCGGATCCGCTCGGTCAGCGGCCCGTCCACGCGGTTGGCCTTCAGCACGGGCAGGCCCCTCCGCTCCGCCTCCACGGCCACGGGCGAGGGCGTGAGCACCTTCCGGCGCCCCACCGGGGCGTCGGTGCGGGTGAGGACGGCGACGATCTCCACGTCGGGCCGTTCGGCGAGGTGGACGAGGGGCGGCACGGCGACGGACGGCGTGCCGGCGTAGAGGATCTTCACGTCTCTCCTGACGGGTGGGGGCGGGGGAACTCCCGGCTCAGGCGAGGCCCGGGCCGGAGGAGGCGCCGAACGAGGACCCGGCGCCGAAGGAGGAGCCCACGTGCGCGGCGCGCTGCCCCGCCACGTCGCTGACCACCCCGTTGTAGTCGGCGGCGCGGATCGCCCGCATCGCCTCCCTCCTGGCCTCGCCGGCGAGGCGGTCCACGAAGAGCCGACCGTCCAGGTGGTCGGTCTCGTGCTGGAGGCACCGCGCCAGCAGCCCCGTGCCCTCGACGACGACGGGGCTTCCGTCCTGGGACACGCCGGTGATGCGGGCCCACGCGCTGCGCGGCGTCCCGAAGCCCAGCCCGGGGACCGACAGGCAGCCCTCCCCGCCCTCCTGCGGCTCGTCACCGACCTCCAGGACCGGGTTGACCACGTGACCCTGCTCGCCCTCGACCGCCCAGGTGAACACGCGCAGGCTCACGCCGACCTGGGGCGCGGCCAGCCCGACGCCGCCGACGTCCAGCATCGTCTCGTGCATGTCCTCGACGAGGCGGCGCAGGGCGTCGTCGAACACCGTGACCTCTTCCGCGCGGGTGCGCAGGACGGGATCGCCGATGGTGCGGATGGGCAGGATGGGCATGGAAGGACCTCGCTCTCGACCCGCCAAGTCTACGGGCCGCCTCCGGTGCGGGGCACGCCGGCGCCTACGGCCGCTCGCGCGGCGGGGGCGGGGGCACGGGGCGCAGCGCCGGGCCCGCCGCCGCCAGGGCCGTCTCCTGGGTCCACAGCCGGTGCAGGGCGCAGAAGCGGTACCAGTGCTGCTCGAGCACGGCCGGCACGGCCTGCACGGGGACCACCTCGGTCTCCCCCACGGCGACGCCCAGCAGCAGGTCGGCGCCGCCGTGGGCCCACGGCTCCCAGGTGCCGGCCTCGGCGTCCACGAGCGACTCCTCCGCCTTGAGCCCGGCCACGAGCTGGGTGACGACCTTCGGGTCGAGGGACTTGACGCGGCCGTCCCGGTCCGTGCCCTTGGTCTTGTAGTCGATCAGGCAGACCCGGCCGGCGATCCGGGCCACGAGGTCGAGCGTGCCCGCGTAGCCCACCGTCGAGTTCCACACCGTCACCTCGACGGCCAGCGGCTCCGGCTCGTAGAGGTCCCACCACTCGTCGAACCGGGACGCGAAGCGCTCCTCGCCGTGCTCGGCCAGGGTGGCCCGCGCGTCCGCCGCCCGGTGCGGGCGGCCCATCGCGCGCAGGGCGATCTGCTCGGCGTAGGTGTGCACCCGGTCGCCGCGGGCGGCGGCCTCGTCCCGGTGCCGCTCCGCGGCCCGGGCCGCGTCGCGCACCACGGCCCGCAGCTGGGCCGGCGAGCCGAGCGCCGTGCGCAGCCGGTCGTCGCCCACGGCGGCCTGGGCCGCCGTGTAGCCGTACCAGCCCCCCAGGTCGGTCGCGGCCCCCGACAGGACCGTGGTGATGGACGGAACGGTCGCCTGCTCCGAGGTCGACCTCGCGTACATCCGTCCGTACTCGGTCTGCTCCGCCAGCCTGGGCTGTGTCACGCGTTCCGCCGCCTCTCCGCTCCGGGTCCGGGCCCGCCGCCCGGAGACCTGTCCCGCACGCTACCGGTCCGCTCGGACAGCGGGCGCCGCGGGCACGACGAAGGCCCCGGCTCGCAGGAGCCGGGGCCTTCTGGATGGTGCGCGATACTGGGATCGAACCAGTGACCTCTTCCGTGTCAGGGAAGCGCGCTACCGCTGCGCCAATCGCGCTCGACGCCGGCCTCCGGGGAGGTCGGCGCAGCGTGGTGGTAGGGCACCGAGGTGGAGACGGGATTCGAACCCGCGTAGACGGCTTTGCAGGCCGCTGCCTAACCACTCGGCCACCCCACCGGGACCTCGTCCTTGCGGACAGGGCCGTTGGTCACGGCATGGTTCATGCCGATCACTGCGAGCGGACGACGGGAGTCGAACCCGCGACATCCACCATGGCAAGGTGGTGCTCTACCAGCTGAGCTACGTCCGCATGTCGGCCGACCGACCTCTCGATCGCCCGGTTCGGAACTCTATCACAGGCCCTGTCCCGGTGTTCCCACCGGTGCCGGGCGTGCGGCAGTCGACGCGTTCCGCTACCCGGTCGGCGCCGTGGCCCGTCCGTGCGCCGGAACCCGTCGGTGTTCCTGACAGATGAAGACTCTACGGAAGGATGCCGGAATCGCCAAATCACCGCCGGGACCCGGCGCGCACCGAGTTCCGGGGCGCATCCCGGGCCGCCCCCCGGCCCCTCGCCGGGGCGGATTGGCCCCCGGCCGGGATGTGCGTTATGGTTTTCGAGCAGTGAGCGCGATTGGCGCAGTGGTAGCGCGCTTCGTTCACACCGAAGAGGTCACTGGTTCGAACCCAGTATCGCGCACGTGCACCGACGAGGGCCCCGGCTGATCCAGCCGGGGCCCTCGTCGTTGTCCCCGGAGCCCCCCGGCGTCGGCCAGTACTGTGGAGGCATGTCGATCTCAGGGGTCTCGGAGAGCATGCAGAACTACCTGAAGGTGGTGTGGGGGCTGCAGGAGTGGTCCGACGACCCCGTCACCGCCTCGGTGATCGCCCGGCGCACGGGCGTGCGGCTGTCCACCGTCTCCGACGCGATCCGCAAGCTCACCGAACAGGGCATGGTCGAGCACGCGCCCTACGGGAAGATCTCCCTCACCGAGCTCGGCCGGGCCCACGCCGTCGCCGTGGTCCGCCGCCACCGGCTCATCGAGGCCTTCCTGGTGGACGCCCTCAAGTACCGGTGGGACGAGGTCCACGACGAGGCCGAGGTGCTCGAGCACGCCGTCTCCGACCTCATGGTCGAGCGGATGGACGAGTTCCTGGGCCACCCCCGCCGCGACCCGCACGGCGATCCCATCCCCGCCCCGGACGGATCCGTGGAGCACCCGGACGCCGTGCGACTGACCGGGGTGCGCCCCGGCACCCGGGCGCGGGTGGAGCGGATCTCGGACCTCGACCCCGCACGGCTGCAGTACTTCGCCGACCACGGCGTCGTGGTCGACGCGCACCTGGAGATCCTGGAGTCCGGGCCCTACGCGGAGGCCGTGGTGCTGCGCGTGGCGGGCCGGGAGGCGACGCTCACGCTCGGGGCGGCGACCACGGACGCCGTCTGGGTGTCCCGCGCCTGACCCGGCCCGCCCTCAGGTCCCCGCGCGGGCCCGCCGGAGCGCGGACAGACGCGCCCCGAGCAGGCCGTGCCGCGGCCCGAGCAGGTACACGAGCGCGAACACGGTCCCCTGCGCCAGGACCACCGTGGCGCCCGAGGCGACGTCCAGGTAGTAGCTCAGGTAGAGGCCCAGCACCGCACAGGCCGTCGAGACGGCCGGGGCGACGAGGAGCATGCGCCCGAAGCGGTCCGTGAGCAGCCGGGCCGTGGCGCCGGGGATGATCAGCATCGCCACGACGAGGATCACGCCGACCGCCTGGAGGGCGACCACGGCGGTGAGCGCCAGCAGGCCCAGGAGGGCCGCGCCGAGCAGCCGGGGGCTCAGACCCACCGCGTGGGCGTGCGTGGGGTCGAAGGCGTAGAGCGTGAAGTCCCGGCGCTTGACGACGAGGGCCGCGAGGACGACCGCGCCCAGGACGGCGATCTGGACGAGGTCCCCGGGGGCGACGCCGAGCAGGTTGCCGAAGACGATGTGGTTGAGGTCGGTGTCGCTGGGCGTGACCGAGATCAGCACCAGGCCCAGGGCGAAGAGGGTCGAGAAGACGATGCCCATCGCGGCGTCCTCCTTGACCCTGCTGGTGTCCCGGACCGCGCCGATCATCGCCACGGCGAGCAGCCCGAAGACGACGGCGCCGACCGCGAAGGGCACGCCCAGCACGTAGGCCAGCACCACCCCGGGCAGCACGGCGTGCGAGACGGCGTCGCCCATCAGCGACCAGCCGATGAGCACGAGCCAGCAGGAGAGGACCGCGCAGACCACGGCGGCGACCACGGCGGTCGCGAGCGCCCGGAGCATGAAGCCGTAGCCGAAGGGTTCGGCGAGGATCTCCCAGAGGGTCACGAGTGGACCGCCTTCCGGTCCAGGACGTCCACGCCGAAGGCGAGGGCCAGGGTCTCGGGGCGCAGGACCACCTCGGGGGAGCCGTGGGCGAGAACCGTCCGGCGGAGCAGGACGGCCTCGTCGACCAGGCGCGGTAGCGCGGCCAGGTCGTGGGTGGAGACGAGGACCGTGGTGCCGTCCGCCGCGAGCCGGCGCAGCAGCGCGGTGATGGTCGCCTCGGACCGCTTGTCCACGCCGGCGAAGGGCTCGTCCAGCAGCAGCACCCGGGCGGCCTGGGCGATGCCCCGGGCCACGAAGACCCGCTTCTTCTGGCCGCCGGAGAGCCGCCCGATCTGGCGGTCGGCGAGGTCGGTCAGCTCCACCTGCTCGAGGGCGTGCTCGACCGCCTCCCGGTCCGCCCGCCGCGGGCGGCGGGTCAGGCCCATGTGCCCGTAGCGCCCGGTCATCACGACGTCGCGCACGGACAGGGGGAAGTCCCAGTCGACGGCCTCGTGCTGCGGGACGTAGCCGACCAGCCCGGCCGAGCGAGCCTGTGCGGGGGTCCGGCCGCCGATGCTGACCCGTCCCCTCTCGGTGGCGACGAGTCCCATGACGGTGCGGAACAGCGTGGACTTGCCCGATCCGTTCATGCCCACGAGACCGCAGACCCGGCCGGTCGCGAGCGAGAGGTCCACGTCCTCGAGCGCGAGCACGTCGCCGTAGCGCACCGTGACCCCCTCGACGAGCACCGCGGGCACGCTCATCGACCCTCCCCCGTGAGTGCCTCGACGACGGTCCGGGTGTCGTGGCGGATCAGGTCGAGGTAGGTGGGGACGGGGCCGTCCGGCTCCGAGAGCGAGTCGACGTAGAGCGTTCCGCCGAACGCGGCGCCGGTGGCCGAGACCACCTGCTGGGCCGGGGCGTCGGAGACCGTCGACTCGCAGAACACGGCGGGCACGTCGTGGCGCTCCACGAACTCGATGACCTGCGCGATCTGCTGCGGGGTGGCCTGCTGCTCGGCATTGACGGCCCAGATGTACTTCTCGGTCAGGCCGGCGTCACGGGCGAGGTAGGAGAAAGCGCCCTCGCACGTCACGAGCGCCCGCTGCCGCTCGGGGAGCGCGCCCAGCCCCGCGACGAGCTCGTCCTGGACGTCCTGGAGCTCGGCCTTGTACGCCTCGCCGTTGGCCTCGTAGTCCGCCGCGTGGGCGGGGTCCAGCTCGCTGAAGGCCTCGACCATGTTGTCCACGTAGGTCTGCACGTTCAGTGGGGACATCCAGGCGTGCGGGTTCGGCGCCCCGGCGTAGGCGTCCTCGGCGATCGGGATGGGCTCCACCCCCTCGCTGACGACCACGTGCGGGGCCTCGACGTCCGTCATGAACCGCGCGAACCAGGCCTCGAGGTTCATCCCGTTGTCGAGGACCAGGTCCGCGTCACCGGCCCGGCGGATGTCCCCCGGCGTCGGCTCGTAGCCGTGGATCTCGGCCCCCGTCTTCGTGATCGACTCCACCCGCAGGTGGTCGCCGGCGACGTTGCCCGCGATGTCGGCGAGGACGGTGAAGGTGGTCAGGACCACGGGCCGGTCGTCGGCTGCGGTCTCGGCGCCACCGCCGGAGCAGCCGGCCGTCGTCAGCACGAGAGCCAGTGCCGCGGCCGGCACCCTCCACCGTCCCCGGCGTCGTCCGGTACCCATCGCGTGCGCTCCCCTCCTCGGCGGTCCCCGGTGCCGGCGACCGGCGCGGAACGACCGCCCGGCGCCCGGCCACAGCGGGGTCTGGTCATCGAAGTCTAATGTTCGACGCGTCGAACATTCAAGAGCGGCGCGAGGCCCCGCGCCGGACGGAAGGCCGCGGCGGCGGACGGACCACGGGGGCTCGGGAGGGGCCGGACGCCGGATCGGGCCCGGTGCTCAGCGGACCCGGCGCTCGGCGGGCCCGGTGCTCAGACCGCGGAGACGTCCCCGAGGATGCCCTCGCGGGCGAGCGCGGTGAGGCGCGAGACGGCGCGGTAGTACTTCTTCTGGTACCCGCCGGTCATCATCTCCGGGGTGAAGACCTCGTCGAAGGCCTTGCCCGAGGCGATGATCGGCAGGTTCTTGTCGTAGAGCCGGTCGGCGAGGACCACGAAGCGCAGCGCCACCGCCTGCTGCTCGATCGTGCGCACGTCGCGCCACACCACGGCGTCGAGGCCCTCGATGAGCTTGCGGTAGCGGGACGGGTGCACTCCCGCGAGGTGCTCCACGAGCCGGTCGAAGTCGTCGACGGCCACGACCTGCCCGTCGAACCGCTCGGCCACGGCCCGCTCCAGCTCGTCCTCGGCCAGCGGCGCCGGCGCCTGCGGCAGGCCCCGGTGGCGGAAGTCCTCCCCGTCGATGCGCAGCACCTCGAACTGGTCGGCGAGCACCTGGATCTCCCGCTGGAAGTCCTGGGCGGCGAAGCGGCCCTCGCCCAGGGAACCGGGCAGCGTGTTGGACGTGGCGGCGATCCGCACCCCGGCGTCGGCGAGCTCGCGCATCAGCCGCGACATGAGGACCGTGTCGCCCGGATCGTCGAGCTCGAACTCGTCGATGCCCACGAGCCGGTAGTCGCTCAGCGCGTCGACCGCCTTCCGGAACCCGAGGGCCCCGACGAGGTTGGTGTACTCGACGAACGTGCCGAAGGCCTTGGGCCCGGGCACGGCGTGCCACAGGGAGGCGAGCAGGTGAGTCTTGCCCACGCCGAAGCCGCCGTCGAGGTAGATGCCCGTCCGCACGTCCTGGCCGCGGGACCCGCCGCCGAAGAGCCGGGCCAGGAACCCCCCGCCGGAACCCGTCCGGGACACCGAGTCCGCGAAGGCCCGCAGCTCGCGGACGGCCTCGGACTGCGAGGGCTGCTGCGGGTCGGGGCGGTAGGTGTCGAAGGAGACCTCCCCGAAGCGCTCCGACGGGCGGAAGGCCGCCAGCAGTTCATCCGCCGACACGCTCGGGCGCCGATCGGTGAGGTGTTCGGTCTGGATGCTCACGGGGAGACCTCTCTGTCCGCCGCGCCCGGCGGCTCGCTGGTTCGCTGCGCCGGAGGGCGCACGCGCGTGCTCCGGTGATTTTACCGGCTGCCCCGCGGGGGCCGGCGTGCGCCCGCCGCGAAATCCCGGCCACGACGGGGCCCCCGCGGTGCCCGGAGGGAGCGGAGTCCGTCCCGGAGCACTACGCTGGACAGCGAACCCGCCCCGCGAGGGGCCGCACCGCAGGAGCCGACCGGAAGGAGTTCCCATGGGCGTTGCCGTGGAGGACAACGAAGAATTCGCGCAGTACGCGCACCCCGAGCGACTGGTCTCGACACAGTGGGTCGCCGAGCACCTGGAGGATCCGGGCGTCGTCGTCGTCGAGTCGGACGAGGACGTCCTGCTGTACGAGACCGGTCACGTGCCCGGCGCCGTGAAGATCGACTGGCACACGGACCTCAACCGTCCCGACACCCGCGACTACGTCGACGGCGAGGGCTTCGCGGAGCTGATGTCCCGCAAGGGCATCGGCCGCGACACCACGGTCGTGCTCTACGGCGACAAGTCGAACTGGTGGGCCGCCTACGCCCTGTGGGTCTTCGAGCTGTTCGGCCACCCCGACGTGCGCCTCATGAACGGGGGCCGCGACAAGTGGGTCGCCGAGGGCCGGGAGCTGTCCACCGCGAGGGTCGAGCGCGAGCGGGCCGACTACCCGGTCGTCGAGCGCGACGACTCGGGGGCCCGGGCCTACCAGCAGGACGTCCTGGGCCACTTCGGCAAGCCCTTGATCGACGTGCGCTCGCTGCCCGAGTACACGGGCGAGCGCACGCACATGCCCGAGTACCCGCAGGAGGGGACCCTGCGCGGGGGCCACATCCCCACCGCCGCCTCCGTGCCGTGGGCACGGGCCGCCGCCGAGGACGCCCGGTTCAAGTCGCGCGAGGAGCTCGAGGCCATCTACCGGGAGGAGGTGGGTCTCTCCGACGACGACGACATCATCGCCTACTGCCGCATCGGCGAGCGCTCCAGCCACACGTGGTTCGTGCTGAAGTACCTGCTCGGCTTCGAGCAGGTCCGCAACTACGACGGGTCCTGGACCGAGTGGGGCAACTCCGTGCGCGTGCCCATCGTCCTGGGCGAGGAGCGGGGCGAGGCCCCCGGGTCAGGCCGATGAGCGGAAGCCTTCCGGCCCAGCTCGAGGAGCTCGTGGAGGACTTCACGGCGGTGCCCGAGGAGGACAAGCTGCAGCTGCTGCTCGAGTTCTCCCGCTCCCTGCCCGCCCTGCCCGAACGGCTGGGCGCGCACCCGGAGGAGCTCGAGCAGGTCGTCGAGTGCCAGTCCCCGCTGTTCCTGGCCGTGGAGTGGGACGAGGGCGCCGAACCGGGTCCGGAGACGCCCGTGCGGCTGTTCTTCTCCGCCCCCGCGGAGGCGCCCACCACCCGCGGGTTCGCGTCGATCCTGCACGAGGGCCTCGACGGGCTCCCGGCCCGCCGCGTGCTCGAGGTCCCGGACGACCTCCCGGAGCGGTTCGGGCTGACCCAGCTGGTCTCCCCGCTGCGGATGCGCGGCATGTCCGCGATGCTGGCCCGCATCAAGCGCCGCGTCCGCGAGCTCCAGGGCGCCTGACCGGCCGGAGAGCCATGGGCAGGACCTCCCGCCGACCCACGGCCGCCGTCGCGCTCCTCGTCCCCGGCGGCGGCCGCGGACCGGACGTGGAGCCGGTTCCCGCGGACCTCCTGCGGCTCACCGGCGGACGGACGGCGGCGCTGCGGGGCTGAGCCGGCTCATCCGCCGAGGGCGCCGAGGCCGCCGGCCGCCCGGGCATCCTCGGCCAGGCGCCGCGGCAGCCAGCGCCGCACGGCCTCCTCCCAGCGGTGCGGGTCCACGTTCCACTCCTTCGTGTGCCGGGCCCGGGTGAACGGCACGAACTCCACGAGCGGGTTGAGCTCCGCGAGCCGGCGGGAGCCGGCCGCCGGCACGAACTCGTCGTCCAGCGAGTGCAGCACGAGGGCGGGCGTGCGCAGGTGGTCCGCCCGCGAGAGCCAGTCGAGGGCCTTCAGATCCACCGGGGCGGCGAGTCCCGTGAGGACCCGGCCCGCGCGGTGGGAGATGAGGTTCGTGGCCAGCCGCCCGATCGCCGCGGGGATGCCCCGGCTGCGGGAGTGGTGGGCGATCAGCTCGAACCAGTCCACGACCGGTCCGGTGAGCACCAGGGCCGCGACGTCGTCGCGGTAGAAGGACAGGTCCGCCGTCTGCAGGGCGATGGCCCCGCCCATCGACCAGCCGAAGAGCACGATCTGCGTGGCACCGCGCGACTTGGCGTAGCTGATCGCGGTCTGCACGTCCTTCCACTCGGTGAAGCCCAGGCCATAGCGGAAGTCGTGGGTGGGCGGCGCCTCGCGGTCGTTCCGGTAGGAGATGAGCAGCGACGTCAGCCCCAGCTCCCGGGCCACCGGGACGGCCCGGACCGTCTCCATGCGGTTGGCGCCGCGGCCGTGCACCATGATCGCCCACGGCCCCGGGAGCACCCGCGGGCGCTCGCCCGCCGGTGTCGGCGGGCCCTGCGCGGGCACGACCCAGCACGGGGCGGGGCCGACCTCGATGGGGATCACCACGTCCTCGAAGGGCAGTCCGGCGGCGCCCGGGTCCGGGTACACCGAACCGGACCAGAACCCGCGGGTGGCCCGCGACAGCTCCCCGGAGTAGACCTCCTCGACCACCCGGGTCACGGTGCCCTCGCCCGGAGACCAGGAGCGGATCGCCCCGATCCGGGCGTGGCCCCGCCCGGCGTCGAAGCGCAGGCTGTAGGTGCCGGCGACGGTCGTGTCGACGGTCGCCGGCAGCTTCACGAGGGTCGCGGCGGACGCGTCGCCCTCCGCGCCCGCGCGGACGATCCCCAGGATCGGCAGGTCCTCGGAGCGGTACCGGGGCGGCACCACGACCTGGCGCGCGAAGTAGGCGGCCGCCGCGCTGGAGAGCCCGAAGGACAGCGACGCCGCGCCCACGGAGGCCGCGGCCCCCACGACGGCCCCGCGCGCCCACTGGTTCGCGGGCGTGGCCGGGGACGCGGAACCGGCACGGGGCGGCGGGAGGCGTCGGGGCATGAGCCCAGTCTTCCACGGGCCCCCGGCACGACACGGGCATAAGCGGGCGGCACGCGTCGTTGTCCCTGCCGGGTGGCCCGCCGCTGCGCGGCCCGCCCCGACGCCGACGGACCACGGAGGACGACACCATGAGCGAGAACACCAGCCCCAGCGACCGGACCGACCCCACCGCACGGACGGAGGAGGACTGGCGCTCGATCCTCTCCCCCGAGGAGTACCACGTGCTCCGCGAGGCCGGGACGGAGCGGCCCTTCACGGGCGAGTACTGGGACACGTCCACCGAGGGCGTCTACGAGTGCCGGGCCTGCGGCGCCGAGCTGTTCCGCTCCGAGGCCAAGTTCGACGCCCACTGCGGGTGGCCCTCCTTCTACGCGCCGCTGGCCGAGGACCGCGTGAAGTACATCAAGGACACGGCGCTGGGCATGGAGCGCGTGGAGGTCCGCTGCGCCGCCTGCGACTCCCACATGGGCCACGTCTTCGGCGGGGAGGGCTATCCCACGCCGACGGACCTGCGGTACTGCATCAACTCGGTCTCCGTCCGGCTCGTGCCGGCCCGGTGAGCGCCGGCCGGCGGTGACGGGACTCACCTCGTGGCGCTCCTGCGGCGTGGCACCGCCGGCCGGCCGGCCACGACGACCTACCCTTCCAGTGTGAGCGCCGTGAACGACCCGTCGGGGGTCTCCCAGGTCTTCCGGGACGCCCTGGGCAACCTCCGCCGCACGCGGCAGGGTGTCGAGCTCGCGCAGATCTCCGCGCCCACGCACCTGGCGCCCTTCGCCGCCGCGGTCCGCGCCGACGTCGTGGGCACCGCCGCACACCGGCGCGCCCCGGGCCTGTCGGCCCGCGCCGTGGCCCGTCCGCTCCTGGCGGGCCGCGGCGTCCCCGGCGGGCCCGGCACCACGGACGAACTGGCCACGGGGCGGTTCGTGCTCCTGCACGACCCCGCGGAGCCGCCCGCGTGGGGCGGCGCGTTCCGCGTCGTCACCTGGGCGAGGTCTGCCGTGGGCCGCGGGATCACCCGCGACGAGCTCGCGGGCGCGGTCGCGTGGACCTGGCTGCTCGAGGCGCTGGACCGTCACCGGGCCGGATACTCTCGGGAGGGCGGCACGGTGTCCCGCGTCCTCACGGACGGGTTCGGGATCCTGGGGGACCAGGAGCACGGTGCCGACCTCGAGCTCAGGGCGTCGTGGACGCCCGACGGGCCCGACGTCGAACCGCACCTCGCCGCCTGGGCGGACACCGTCGGCTCCTTCGCCGGCCTGCCGCCGTACCCGCACGGCGTGACCGTGCTGCATCCCCGCCGCTGACCCCGACCGCGCCCCACCGGGGCCGAGACAGAATCGAAGACGCTCCTTGACCAGCCCAGCCGACCGCCGATCCGCGACAGACGCCCCCTCGACACCCGTGGTCGCCGGGTTCGAGGCCTACGAGATCCCCGACACCGTCCACCTCGCCGCCCCGTTCGACGGCATCCCGCCCGTGGTCAGCACGGTCGCGGGTCTGGAGCGGGCCGCGGCCGCGGTCGCCGCCGGCACCGGGCCGGCGGCGATCGACACCGAGCGGGCGTCGGGCTTCCGCTACGGCCAGCGGGCCTTCCTGGTGCAGCTGCGCCGCGAGGGCGTGGGCACCGTGCTGATCGACCCCGAGGCCACAGGCTCGCTCGCCGTGCTCGGGGAGGCGCTCTCGGGCGTCGAGTGGGTCCTGCACGCCGCGACCCAGGATCTGCCGTCCCTCCGCGCGCTGGACATGCATCCCGACGCCCTGTTCGACACGGAGCTCGGCGGGCGCATCGCCGGACTGCGGCGCGTCGGGCTGGCCGCCGAGACCGAGGAGCTGCTGGGCTACACGCTCGCCAAGGAGCACTCGGCCGTGGACTGGTCGAAGCGGCCCCTGCCCCAGTCCTGGCTGAACTACGCGGCCCTGGACGTCGAGATGCTCATCCAGCTGCGCTGGGCGATGGAGGACCTGCTGCGCGAGCAGAACAAGCTCGAGTGGGCGCTGCAGGAGTTCGAGGCCGTGCGCACCGCGCCGCCCGCCCCGCCGCGCAAGGACCCCTGGCGGAAGACCTCGGGCATCAACAAGGTCAAGGGCCGGCGCCAGCTCACCGCGCTGAGCCTCCTGTGGGAGGAGCGCGAGCGGCTCGCCCAGCACAAGGACCTGTCCCCCGGCCGGCTGCTGCCGGACGCCGCCATCGTCGCAGCGGCCACGGCGATGCCGCGCACCGTTCCCCAGCTGCTCGAGACGCCGGGGTTCCACGGACGGCTCGCCGCCCGCGAGGCGCCCCGGTGGCTGCGGGCGGTCGCCGAGGCCCGCACCGCCACGGAGCTCGTGCCCTTCACGGTGAAGTCCGAGGCACTGCCGCCCGTGAAGGCGTGGGAGGTCAAACGGCCCGAGGCCGCCGCCCGACTGAAGGCCCTCAAGCCGCTCGTCGCCGAGCTCGCGGAGCAGCACGGGCTGCCCACGGAGAACCTCCTCACCCCGGAACACCTGCGGCGCTTCTGCTGGCAACCACCCAAGAGCACGTCGGACCAGGCTGTGGCCGACCGTCTGCGGGACCTCGGCGCGCGGCCGTGGCAGGTGGAGCTCACCGCCCCCGTGCTCGCCGAGGCCTGGCGTGAGCTGCGGGCCCGCAAGCGGGCCGCGCGCCAGGCCGGGCACGAAACGCCGGCCGAGGACGAGGGCACGCCCGCGGCCTGAGCCGGGCCCCGCCGCGCCAACCCCGACGCACCCCACCGGCCGCGATCCTCCCCGGGGACGACGGGCCCCGAGGACGACAGGCCCCGTCGAGCACAGGCCCCGTCGAGGACAGGCCACGGGGACGACGACGGCGGGCCCCGGCCGTCGACCGGGACCCGCCGTCCGGGCGGAGTGCGGCGCCGCTGCGGGGCGCCGCCCGCGCTCAGTGCTCGCCGGGCGCGGGCTTGGGCTCGGCGGGGTCCATGGGGGTCTCCGGGGTGACCGGCTCGGCGTTCTGCAGGTCCGCGTAGCCGGTGGACGCCGGCTCCGAGGAGCCCTGCCCCTGCCGGGAGCTCCCCTGCGTGCCGGAGACCTTGCCCTTGACGGCCGAGGACGTCTCGGACGCCTTCGTGCCCACCGTGTCGGCCGCCCGCTTGGCGCTGTCGGCCAGCTTCCCGCCGACGACCGGGACCTCAGCCTTGACCCAGTCCGTGCCCTCGGAGACCTTCTCCTGCACCTTCGGGTCCTGCCAGGTCTTCAGGGCGTTCTGCTTCAGGGCGTCGTAGCTCTTGCGGCCCGAGGCCGAGCCGACGACGAAGCCGACGCCGAATCCCACTGCGAAGGAGAGTCTCTTGAGCATGGTGGTGTCCTTCCGTCCGTCCCGGCCGAGCGGCCGGGACCGGGGCTGCGGTGCACGGCACGCCCCGTTGGCTGATGTTGTCGTCATCCTACTGATGAAGTGCACCGGCGGACACCAGCGCGCCGCGGGTCCGCTGACAGCGATCACGCAGGTCCTCCGGCCCGCCCCGCGGTGGTCGGGGCGGGACCCTCGCCCGGGACCCTCGCCCGGGGCGCCGCCGGGTCAGCCTCGTCGGGTCAGCCCCGTCGGGGCCGCGGCAGCCGCGCCTCCGGCTCCACCCCGTCCGGCAGCGTGCCCCCGGCCTCCGGCAGCTCCGGCCCGCCGTCCACCGGGACGGGACGGGCGTAGGGCACGCGGGTGCCGAGCACGGAGGCCAGCGTGTCCTGGGCCACCCGCTGGGCCGTCAGGCCGACCCGGTCCAGGACCTGGGACCGGGAGCCGTGGTGCAGGAACTGCGTGGGCAGGCCCACCTCGTTGAGCGCGGTGTCGACACCGGCGGCGCGCATCTCCTGCCGGATCCGCGAGCCGATCCCGCCGGCGCGCACGCCGTCCTCAACGACCACCACGATGCGGTGCTGGGCGGCCAGTTCGATCACCGAGCCGGGAACCGGCAGGACCCACCGGGGGTCGACCACCGTGGCGGACACGCCGTGGGCCTCCAGCCGCTCCGCAACGTCCAGCGCGAGGCCGCTCATGGCGCCCACGGAGACCAGCAGGACGTCCCGGCGGGCACCCTCGGTGCCGCCCTCCCCGCCCCGGCGGGCGAGCACGTCCACGCCGTCCGCCAGCCGCTCGAGGGCCGGGACCGGCTCGCCCACGGAACCCTTCGGGTACCGCACGACGGTCGGGGCGTCGTCGACGGCCACCGCCTCGCGCAGCTCCTCCACGAGGGTGGGCTCGTCGCGCGGTGCGGCCAGGTGCAGGCCCGGGACGATCTGCAGCAGCGCGAGGTCCCACATCCCGTGGTGGCTGGGCCCGTCCGGGCCGGTCACCCCCGCCCGGTCGAGGACCACCGTGACGCCCGCCCGGTGCAGCGCGACGTCCATGAGCAGCTGGTCGAAGCCGCGGTTGAGGAACGTGGCGTACAGGGCCACCACCGGGTGCAGTCCGCCGTAGGCCATGCCGGCGGCCATCGCGATCGCGTGCTGCTCGGCGATCCCCACGTCCACGACCCGGTCGGGGTGGGCCGCCTGCATCTTCTGCAGCCCCACGGGGATCAGCATCGCCCCCGTGATGCCGACGACGTCCTCGCGCTCGTCGGCGATGCGGGCGATCTCGTCGCGGAACACAGCGGTCCAGCTGCGCTCCGAGGAGGTGGCCGTGGACCGCCCCGTGACCGGGTCGATCACCCCCACCGCGTGGAACTGGTCGTCCTCGTTGGCGATGGCGGGCGCGTAGCCGTGCCCCTTCTCCGTGATGGCGTGCACGATCACGGGCCCGCCGTAGTTCTTGGCGTTGCCGAGGGCCTGCTCGACGGCCTCGAGGTCGTGCCCGTCGACGGGCCCCACGTACTTCATGCCGAGGTCCTCGAAGATCCCCTGCGGCACCACGACGTCCTTGATGCCCTGCTTCATCCCGTGCAGACCCCGGTAGAGCATCTCCCCGACCGGGCCCGACCGTTTCAGGCGGTTCTTGACGGAGTCGAGGGTCTGCTCGTAGCGGCGGTCCGTGCGCACGGCGTCCACGCCCTGCTGGACGCTCGCCTGCAGCTCGGCCAGGTGGTTCGCGAAGCCGCCCACCGTGGGGGCGTAGGAGCGGCCGTTGTCGTTGACGACGATCACGACCTTGCGATCCCGGTCGGAGGCGATGTTGTTCACGGCCTCCCAGGCCATGCCGCCCGTGAGGGCCCCGTCCCCCACGACCACGACGGTGTGCCGGTCCGTCTGCCCGGTCATCGAGTAGCCGCGCGAGATGCCGTCCGCCCAGGAGAGCGATGAGGAGGCGTGGGAGGACTCGACGATGTCGTGCACGGACTCCGCGCGGTCCGGATAGCCCGAGAGCCCGCCCTCCTGGCGCAGGGTCTCGAAGTTCTTGCGGCCGGTGAGCAGCTTGTGCACGTAGGACTGGTGGCCGGTGTCGAAGACCAGGGAGTCCCTGGGCGAGTCGAAGACCCGGTGCACCCCCAGGGTGAGCTCGACGACCCCGAGGTTGGGGCCGAGGTGGCCGCCGGTCGCCGAGACGTGCCGGACGAGGAAGTCGCGGATCTCCGCGGCCAGCTCGGTCAGCTCCGCCCGGCCCAGCCCGTTGAGGTCCTCGGGCCCGGACACCCGTTCCAGAGCGCTCATTCTTCCTCCCGCACTGCTCGTCGTCGTCGGCGCCGTGTCCCGAGGACCGGGCCGGCGCGCTTGACCGATCCTACTCGGTGGCCCCGACAGACCCCCGACGCGCAGGGGCCCGGTCCGTTCCCGGACCGGGCCCCTGCGCGCAGTGGTCGCCCTGGATCAGGACTTCGCGATGTGCCTGAGCACGTACTGCAGGATGCCGCCGTTGCGGTAGTAGTCGGCCTCACCCGGCGTGTCGATGCGCAGGACCGCGTCGAACTCGACGGTGGTGCCGTCCTCCTTCGCGGCGGTGACCTTCAGCGTCTTCGGGGTGGTGCCCTCGTTGAGCCCGGTCACCCCCTGGATGTCGAAGGTCTCCGTCCCGTCGAGGCCGAGGGAGTCCGCGGACTCCCCGGCCGGGTACTGCAGCGGCAGCACGCCCATGCCGATGAGGTTGGAGCGGTGGATGCGCTCGTAGCTCTGGGCGATGACGGCCTTGACGCCGAGCAGGGAGGTGCCCTTGGCGGCCCAGTCGCGCGAGGACCCGGAACCGTACTCCTTGCCGCCCAGCACGACCAGGGGGACGCCGGCCTCCTTGTAGTTCATCGAGGCGTCGTACACCGCGGCCTGGGGGCCGCCGTCCTGGGTGAAGTCGCGGGTGAAGCCGCCCTCCACGCCGTCCAGGAGCTGGTTCTTGATCCGGATGTTGGCGAAGGTGCCGCGGATCATGACCTCGTGGTTGCCGCGACGGGAGCCGTAGGAGTTGAAGTCCTTGCGCTCCACCCCGTTCTCGATGAGGTACTTGCCGGCCGGGGTGTCGGACTTGAAGGAGCCCGCCGGGGAGATGTGGTCGGTGGTGACCGAGTCGCCCAGCTTCAGCAGCACGCGGGCTCCCGAGATGTCCTCGACCGGGCTCGTCTCCATCGTCATGCCCTCGAAGTACGGGGGCTTGCGGACGTAGGTGGACTGCGGGTTCCACTCGAACGTCTTGCCGGTCGGCGTGTCCAGGTTCTGCCAGCGCTCGTCGCCGTCGAAGATGGTGCCGTACTCCTGGGTGAACATCTCCGTGTCGATGGACGCGTCGATGATCTTCTGCACCTCGGCCGGGTCCGGCCAGATGTCCTTGAGGAACACGTCCTGGCCGTCCGCGTCCTGGCCCAGGGGCTCGGACTCGAAGTCGAAGTCCATGTTCCCGGCCAGGGCGTAGGCGATGACCAGCGGCGGGGACGCCAGGTAGTTCATCTTCACGTCCGGGTTGATGCGGCCCTCGAAGTTCCGGTTGCCAGAGAGCACCGAGGTCACGGCGAGGTCGTTGTCCTGGATCGCCTGGGAGATCTCGTCCTCCAGCGGACCGGAGTTGCCGATGCAGGTCGTGCAGCCGTAGCCGACGGTGTAGAAGCCGAGCTCCTCGAGCGCCGGGACCAGGCCGGACTTCTCGTAGTAGTCGGTGACGACCTTCGAGCCCGGGGCGATCGAGGTCTTGACCCACGGCTTCGCCTTGAGCCCCTTCTCGACGGCGTTGCGCGCCAGCACGGCCGCGGCCATCATCACCGACGGGTTGGAGGTGTTGGTGCACGAGGTGATCGAGGCGATCGACACGGCGCCGTGGTCGAGGGCGAACTCGCGGCCGTCGGGCATGGTCACGGGGACCTGCTTGGTCGGCCGGCCCTGGTCCTCGTAGGCGTGGTGCTCCCGCGGGCGGTCCGCGTCGTCCTGGTGGTCGTCCGCGGTGTAGCCGGGGGCGTCCGAGGCCGGGAAGGACTGCGCCGCGACGTCGTCGACGGTGTCGCCCGTGGCAGCGTCGTCGACGTGGGTCGCGTAGTTGAGGATGTCCTCGTGGAACTGCGCCTTCGCGTCCGTGAGCGAGATGCGGTCCTGGGGACGCTTCGGCCCGGAGATCGAGGGCACCACGGTGGAGAGGTCCAGCTCGAGGTACTCCGAGAACTTGATCTCCTCGGCCGGGTCGTGCCACATGCCCTGTTCCTTGACGTACGCCTCGACCAGCGCGACCTGGTCGTCGGAGCGGCCGGTCAGCCGCAGGTAGTCGAGGGTGACGTCGTCGATCGGGAAGATCGCGGCGGTGGAGCCGAACTCGGGGCTCATGTTGCCGATCGTGGCGCGGTTGGCCAGGGGCACGGCTCCGACGCCCTCGCCGTAGAACTCGACGAACTTGCCGACGACACCGTGCTCGCGCAGCATCTCCGTGATGGTCAGCACGACGTCGGTGGCGGTGGCGCCGGCAGGGATCTGGCCGGTGAGCTTGAAGCCCACGACGCGCGGGATGAGCATGGAGATCGGCTGGCCGAGCATCGCGGCCTCCGCCTCGATGCCGCCCACGCCCCAGCCGAGCACGCCGAGGCCGTTCTCCATCGTGGTGTGCGAGTCGGTGCCCACGCAGGTGTCCGGGTAGGCCCGCAGGACGCCACCGACCTCGCGTGTCATGACGACGCGGGCGAGGTTCTCGATGTTGACCTGGTGGACGATGCCCATGCCGGGGGGGACGACCTTGAAGTCGTCGAAGGCGGTCTGGCCCCAGCGCAGGAACTGGTAGCGCTCGCCGTTGCGCTCGTACTCGATGTCCATGTTGATGCCGATGGACCCCGAGGTGCCGAACGAGTCGATCTGCACGGAGTGGTCGATCACGAGCTCGGCCGGGGCGAGTGGGTTCACCCGGGTCGGGTCGCCGCCGAGGTCCTCGACGGCCTCGCGCATCGTGGCGAGGTCGACGATGCAGGGCACGCCGGTGAAGTCCTGCATGATCACGCGACCCGGGGTGAACTGGATCTCGATGCTCGGCTCGGCGTCGGAGTCCCAGCTGGCCAGGGACTCGATGTGCTCGGAGGTGATGTTGGCACCGTCCTCGGTGCGCAGCAGGTTCTCGAGGAGAACCTTCAGGCTGTAGGGGAGCTTCTTCGCTCCCTCCAGCGCGTTCAGTCGGAAAATCTCGTACTCGGTGCCCTTGACGTCGAGAACGCCCTTGGCCCCGAAGCTGTCCACTGTGCTCATGTTCGTGGAAATCCTCTCGCCACCGTCTGGAAAACGCTCACGGGCGGAGCTCGGCATAGTGCCGGGCGTTCCCCCGCGAACAGTCCCTGTCAGTGTAGCCGGTGCGGGCGCACCGCCTCCGGAGGGTCGCGGCACGCGCGTTCCGCGACCCTCAGGGCTCCAGGACGGCGAGGGTCTCGACGTGGTGGGTGTTCGGGTACATGTCGAACGCCCGCACGTCGCGGACCGACCACCCGGCCCGGCGGAAACGGCCGAGGTCGCGGGCGAGGGTCGCCGGGTCGCAGGCCAGGTAGGCGATCCGGCGCGGGGCCAGGGCCACCAGCTGGTCCACGACGGTGCGGCCGGCCCCGGCGCGGGGCGGGTCCAGGACCACCACGTCGGGGCGGGGGTGCCGGGGGCCGCGGGACGGCCGCGGGCCGCGTCCGGATCCGCGCCCCCCGGCAGCGGCGGGTCCGAGCCGGGCCAGGACCCTGTCCACGCTGCCCCGCTCGACCCGGACCTGCCGTCGGTCCGCGAAGGTGCGCCGGGCGTCGGCGCTCGTGACCGGTGAGCCCTCCACCGCCAGCACCGTCCCGGCCTCCCCCACCGCCTCGGCGAGGGGCGCGGTGAACAGGCCCGCGCCCGAGTAGAGGTCCAGGGCGTGCTCCCCGGGGCGCGGCCCGGCGGCCTCCGGGACGACCCGGTGGAGCAGCTCGGGCGCGCCCCGGTGGATCTGCCAGAAGCCCTCGGCGGAGAGCTCCCACCGGTACGGCCCGGCGTGCTCGACCACGAAGGGGCGCCCCGCCCAGGTCTCGGCCTCGCGCTCCCCCTCGGCGCGCGCGGTCACGGAGACCTCCCGGCGCGTCGCGAGACGGTCCAGCTCCCGGCGCAGGCGCGTCCTGTCGGCGCCGGGCACCAGGCTCAGGTGGACGAGGGGCGTGCCGCCGCCGGCCGGGGCCGCGACGTCCACGCGCTCGACCCCACGCAGGTCCAGCTCGGCCAGCCGCAGCCGGTCCGCGGCGGGGACGAGCAGCGGGAAGCTCTCCACGGGGACGATCTCGGCGCTGCGGTGCGGGTGCATGCCGATCCGCCCGTCGGCGCCGACCGCGAAATGGGCGCGGGTGCGCCATCCGCGCCCCTGCGGGTCCTCCCCCGGCACGGGCTCGACCACGATCTCGGTGTCGAGGCCGGCCAGGCGGCTCAGCTGCTCCTCGACGACGGCGGCCTTGAGGCCGCGCTGGGCGGGCAGCTCGGCGTGGCCGAACTCGGCCCCGCCGACGGGCGGGTGACCCCGCGCCCAGCTCAGCAGGGGGTCGGCGAGGTCCCACACGTGCCGGTCGCGCCGCTGCGGGTCGGCGCTCAGGACCTCGACGACGTCGCCGCGCCAGAACCGCGCCTCCGGGGCGGCCTCGGTGAGCCGGACGCGGACGACCTCGCCGGGCAGCCCGTGCCGGACGAACACCACGCGGCCCTCCACGGTGCGGGCGACGGTGTGGCCGCCGTGGGCGACCCGGCCCAGGCTCAGCTCGAGGTCGGCGTGGTCCCCGCTCACGGCCCGGGCACCTTTCGCTCGGGGACGGACTCGGGGCCGACGTCGCGCCCGGCCGCCGATGACAGGTGCCACGGGACGGAGGCCGTCATGACCCCGCGCTCCTGGTGCAGACGCGCGCGCAGCGGGCGGATGGCCTGGTTGTGCAGCAGCCGCTCCCAGCGGTGCCGGACCACGTACTCGGGCAGGTAGACGACCACGAGGTCCCGCGGCGACTTGCGGCGGACGCCTCGCACGTGGTCGAGGACCGGGCCGATGGTGTCGCGGTAGGGGGCGTTGAGGACCGTCACGGGCACCGGGATCTCCAGCCGCTGCCACTCCTCGAGGATCCTGCGGGTGGACGCCGCGTTGGTGTCCACGACCACGGCCTCGAGGGACGAGGGGCGGGAGGCCCGGGCGTAGGCGAGGGCACGCATGACCGGTTTGCGGACGGAGTTCACGTAGATGATCGCGTGCACCCGGGACGGCAGGGCCCGGACCGGGGAGTCCGGCTCGAGCGCGAGCTCGGCGTCCACGGCGTCGTAGTGGCGCCGGACCGCCGCCATGACGGCGCTCAGGAGGGCGATCGCCACGACCGTGATCCACGCCCCCTGGGTGAGCTTGGTCACGAGGACCACGACCAGCACCGCCGCGCACAGCACGAACGCGACGAGCGCCACGGCCCGGCGGCCGAGCAGCTGCCGGCGCGCGCCGGGGTGCGGGCGCATCCGCCGCACCCGCGTCCAGTGCCGGACCATGCCGGCCTGGGTCAGGGTGAAGGAGGCGAACACGCCCACGATGTAGAGCTGGATGAGGCTGTTCACCTTGGCCCCGAACGCGACGGTCAGGACCACCGCGACCAGCAGGAGCAGGAGGATCCCGTAGGTGAAGGCGAAGCGGTCACCGCGGGCCTGCAGCTGCCGGGGCAGGAAGGCGTCCCTGGCAAGCCGGGAGGCCAGGGTCGGGAAGCCGGAGAAGGCCGTGTTGGCGGCGAGCACGAGCACTCCCACGGTCGCGGCCACGAGGACGTAGAACCACACGGAGTCCGTGCCGAAGACGGTCTTGGCCAGCTGGCCCAGGACCGGGTCCTGGAAGAAGTCCGGGGCCGGGAGGTGCCCGTCGATGAGCAGCTGCTTGTCGGGGTCCCCGACCACCACCACGTCCGTGCGGTTCGCGAGGTAGAGCACGCCCATGAGCAGCGACCCTGCCAGGGCGCCCAGCACGGCCAGCGTCGCGGCCGCGTTCGCGGCGCGGGGCTTGCGGAAGTAGGGGACGGAGTTCGTGATGGTCTCCACACCGGTGAGGGCCACCGCACCCGAGGAGAACGCCCGCAGGACGAGCAGGCCGCCGGCGAGCCCGGCGAGGCCCGCGTCGAAGCCCGCCGCCGGCAGCACCTCTCGGCCGGCGCTGGGGGCCCGGCCCAGCGCGCCCGTGAGGTCCTGGACCAGGCCCACGGCCAGCAGCACCGCCAGGACCAGGAGGAAGAAATAAGTGGGCAGGGCCGAGGCACGGCCCATGAACTTCAGGCCCCGCAGGTTGAGCAGGCCCACGAACAGGATCCCGACCACGGCCATCTCCACGCGCCGGTCCGCGAGGGCGGGCAGTGCCGCGGTGACGTACTGGGCGGCCGTGGACATCGACACCGCGACGACGAGCGTGTAGTCGGCCATCAGCGCCGCCCCCACGCCCACACCGGCGGTGCGGCCCAGGTTCCGCGAGACGATCTCGTAGTCCCCGCCGCCCGAGGGATAGGCGCGCACGTTCTGCCGGTAGGCGGCGATGACGACGACCAGCACCACCAGCACGGCCAGGCCCACCCACGGCGAGACGACGACCGCCGTGGTGCCGGCGAGGGCGAGCGTGAGGATGATCTCGTCCGGCGCGTAGGCGACCGAGGAGAGCGCGTCCGAGGAGAACACCGGCAGCGCCGTGCGCTTGGGCAGCACGGCGTCGTTGAACCGCTCGTTGTGGATGGGTCGGCCGACGAGTGCTCGTCTGAGGGCCCGGGGAATGCTCTGCACGGCTCCCCACGGTAGTCCGTCGGGCGAGGATTGTCCGCCGGGCCGGGTGCGCCGCGCCGCGCCCCGTGGCCTAGGCTGAGGGTCATGGCGCATTTCGTGATCATGGGCGTGGGACGCGTCGGCGTGATGATCGCCCACGCCCTGGAGGACTCCGGGCACACCGTCGCGGTCATCGACCAGGACGACCGCGCCTTCCGCCGGCTGCGCCGGTCCTTCGACGGCAAGAAGGTGACCGGGATCGGGTTCGACCGGGAGGTGCTGCGCCGGGCCGGGATCGAGGAGGCGTACGCCTTCGCCGCGGTCTCGAGCGGGGACAACTCCAACATCATCGCCGCACGGGTCGCCCGTGAGACCTTCAAGGTCCGCCGCGTCGTGGCCCGGATCTACGACCCGTCCCGAGCCGAGTTCTACCAGCGGCTGGGCATCCCCACGGTCGCCGCGGTGCGGTGGAGCGCGGACCAGGCCCTGCGCCGGATCCTGCCCGAGCAGTCGATCACGGCCGACTTCCGGGAGGCCTCGGGCCGGCTGCAGCTGGGCGAGCTGAGCCTCGACGACTCGTGGTCCGGCCTGCACGTGGAGGCCATCGAGGAGGCCACCGGCGTGCGCGTGGCCTTCGTGACGCGGTTCGGGGAGGGCGTCCTGCCCGGCCCGGACACGAGCTACCAGCAGGGCGACGTGGTGCACGCCATGATGCGCACGGACGAGGTCGAGGCGGTCTCCCGCATCCTGTCGCGCCCGCCGGGGCGGGACGTCCTCGACTTCGCCAACTCGCTGCGCCGGGACTCCGAGGACGAGCCCGGCGCCGACCGCACGGACGAGGGAGGCCGCTGATGCGCGTGGTCGTCGTGGGAGCGGGCGCGGTGGGCGCCTCGATCGCCCGGGAGCTGCTCACCCATCACCACGAGGTGGTGATCTTCGACGAGAAGCCGGAGGTGATCGGACGGTCGGACCTGCGCGGCGCCGAGTGGATCATCGGCGACGCCTGCGAGCTCTCGACGCTGCGCGAGGGCGGGCTGGAGGAGACCGACGTCGTCGTGGCCGCCACGGGCGACGACAAGGCCAATCTCGTGGTGTCCCTGCTGGCGCGCAGCGAGTTCGGCGTGCCCCGCACCGTGGGCCGCGTCAACAACCCCAAGAACGAGTGGCTGTTCGACGACGCCTGGGGAGTGGACGTCGCGGTCTCCACGCCGCGGCTGATGACGGCCCTCGTCGAGGAGGCCGTCGAGGTCGGCGACGTCGTGCGGCTGCTCACGCTGCAGACGGGCGGGGCGACCCTGTCCGCGTACACGGTGCCGCACGACCACCCGGTCATCGCCACGATGGTCTCCCAGGTGCCGTGGCCGCCGGACGTGACCCTCGTGGCGATCCTGCGCGACGGTGTGCCCATCACCCCGTCCGGGGACGACGTCCTCGAGGGGGCGGACCAGCTGTTCTTCGTCTCGACGTCCACGGGCGAGGGCCAGCTGCGGGCGATGTTCACGACCGCCGACCAGGCCGACCAGTGGGAGCCGCACGAGGCCTGAGGGGCGGCACGGCTCAGTGGCCGCGCGGCTGCTCCGGCGGCCCGTCCTGCTCCTCCGGCGGCCCGTCCTGCTCCTCGGCGGCGATCTGCTCCGGAGGCCGGGACACGAGCCACGCGAGCCACAGGGTCAGCGCGTACAGCGGCACCCCCATCACCAGGCGGGCCACGCCCAGGCCGGTGAGGTTCCCGGCCAGGTACAGGGGGACCTGCACCAGCAGTCGAGCCGCGAACATCACCAGGAGCATCACCGTGGCCACCTGGTAGGCGCGGCGGCGCACGGGCTGCTCGCGCCACCCGGTGCCCTCCCCGCGGATGTACC
The DNA here is from genome assembly GCF_044462265.1 of Kocuria rhizosphaerae. NCBI lineage: Bacteria > Bacillati > Actinomycetota > Actinomycetes > Micrococcales > Micrococcaceae > Kocuria > Kocuria rhizosphaerae. The sequence continues at coordinate 2,824 of NZ_JBISWL010000083.1, read as the reverse complement.
CGTAGAAGACGCCGAGCAGCGGCCAGCGGGCCACCAGGGACGCGCCCAGGCCGAGGATCGAGACCGCATTGATCCAGAAGCCGGGCACGTAGTAGTCCAGGGCCTCCCCGGTGGTGCGAGCGACCAGCGCGCACACCCCCACCCCCACGAACCCGGAGAGCGCCTGCACGAGCCGCTGGCGCTGCACGAGCCGCAGGGCCGTGAAGGCCGCGGCGGTGCCCAGCGAGGCGATCAGGGCTGTGCCGAGGGGGTTGCCGAGGAGCAGCACCGCGAGGAACACGACGCCCGGCAGGACGGTCTCGGCGAGTCCGCGCCAGCCACCCACCGCGTGCAGCACGTCCAGCTGGCCGTTGTCCTTGCGCCGCATGCCGGAGCGGGCCGCGTAGGCGGCCATCGAGCGCTCCAGGTCGCTCCCGCGCCGGGGAGCACCCGCCGCGTCCTCCGGCTGCCTCGGGTCCGTCATGTGCCGGTCCGTCCTATCTGCTGATCTGCTTGGCGATGATCTCGTAGCGCGGGTTGAACATCGTGGGGCGCCCGTCGCGGAAGCTGACCACGCCCACGCAGCGCAACCGGGTGCCCGCGCCCACCCCGGGCACTCCTCGCCGGCCCTGCCACACGAGCCGCAGGGCGCGCGGCTCGGCGGGGCCGGACCCCGGCTCCAGGGCGCACTCCGGCTCGAGCAGCGCCGTGAAGTTCTGCACCCCCGTCACGGGGGGAACGGTCACCTCCACCACGAGCCCGGTGGCCATCACCCGGCGCCGGCTCCCGGTGCCGGCCGTCGCCGGGTCGAGGTCGCCGGGGCGCACGGCGGACTCGCCGACCAGGTCGATCGCGCCCGTGGAGGTCCTGGCGCGCCGCGGGGTTGCGCTCGGCTCAGGCATGGCTCAGCCGATCTCCGTGATCTCGGGGCCGCGCCGCGGCGGAGCGGGGGCCTGCGGCTGCGCGGCGGCGTCGTCCGGCCGGGCCGCCGGCGCACGCACGGATCCCTCCGGCACCGTCAGCGGGAGCAGGTCCCGCGGCGGCATGGGGCGGTCACCGCGCACCACGACCAGCTCGCGCACGACCTCCTCGAGGGCCGCGGCGGAGTCCGCCGCCACGGCGGCGCCACCGGTGAAGACCGCGCGCACGAACCAGCGGGGACCGTCGATGCCCACGAAGCGGGCCAGGCGGAAGCCGCGGGTTCCGTCGGAGGCGGTCGCCGGGAAGCGGGCGAGGACCTGCAGCCCGAAGGGCCCCTCCTCGACCGTGGGCTCCCCGTCGTCACCGTCCCGCAGGGACTGCACCAGTTCCCGGCGCACCTCGTCCCACAGCCCCTCGGACCGGGGCGCGGCGAACGCCTGGACCTGCACGGTGCCGCCGGCCAGGTCGAGGGACACGGCACGAGGGCGCTGCGTCCTTTCGTCGACCTCGAGCCGGACGCCCAGCCCCGGACGGGGCTTGACGAGCAGGGCCCCGAGGTCCAGGTACCCCTCCCGGCTCCCGATCTCGGAGACGTCCAGGGGCCCGCGGGGGCCCGCGGCGTCCGCCCCGGGGGCGGTGTCCGGGTCGGGGGTGGCGTCCTGGCGGTCCTCGGCGGACCGGTCGCCGGCGGCGTCCTGCGCCGCCCGCTTCTTCTTGCGACCGAACATCGTCTCGCTCTCCTCCGCCGGCACGGTGTGCCGGCTCGTCTGGTGGGTGCCTCGTCCGGTCGGCCGTCGTCCGGTGGGGCGGGGTCCGGGGACTCAGTGCCTGCCGCTGGAGCCGAAGCCCGCCGCGCCGCGCACCGAGTCCGGCAGGACGTCGACGACCTCGAACACGGCCTGCTCCACGCGCTGCACGACGAGCTGGGCGACGCGGTCGCCGCGGCGCACCTCGAACGGCTCGGCCGGGTCGGTGTTGAGCAGCGTGACCATGATCTCCCCACGGTAGCCCGCGTCGACGGTGCCCGGGGCGTTGACGACGGTGATCCCGTGCCGGGCGGCGAGGCCCGAGCGGGGGTGGACGAACCCGGCGTACCCCTCGGGCAGCGCGATGGCCACGCCCGTGGGGACGAGCGCCCGCTCCCCGGGTCCGAGGGTCACGTCCGTGCGCGAACGGAGGTCCGCCCCGGCGTCGCCGGGGCGGGCGTACACGGGCAGGGGGAGGTCGGGATCGAGGGCCTGCAGCGCGATGCTCAGCGGCTGCCCCCTCCCCGACGGCGGCCGGTGGCCTGTCGACTGGTCGTTCACAGTGCCCCACTCTAACGCGCCGGAGCAGTGGTGCGTTCGTGAGAACCTTGAGCCATGTCCCACCCTGCATCCTCCAGCGCGTCCCCGTCCGAGGGCCCCAGCGGCGCCCACCCGTCCTCCGCCGGGCAGCCCGGCTCGGAGCTCCTGTACGAGGAGAAGCTCACCGCCGCGTGGTGGATGTGGCTCCTCGTGCTCTTCGCGGGCCTCGTCGCCCTCGTGGCGCTCGCCCCCATCGACACGGGAGCGGCGGTGGCGGCCGCGGTCGTGGTCGCCGGCGGCACCGCCGTGCTCCTCGTCGTCTCCAGCACCTCCATCGTGATCACGGACGAGTTCCTCCAGGTCGGCCGGGCCCGGATCGAGCGCCGGTTCGTGGGCGAGGCCGAGGCCTTCCGGGGCGACGACGTGCGCCGCGTGCGCGGCCCCGAACTCGACGGACGGGCCTTCATGAACTTCCGCACGTCCGTGGGCCCCGTGGTGCGGATCCGCATCACCGACCCCGTGGACCCCACGCCGTACTGGCTGACGTCGACGCGCCACCCGGAACGCATCGTCGAGATCCTCTCCGGCCGGGACTGATCCGCGGCGGACGGCCCGGCCCGCCACGAACAGGAGCCCCG
>NZ_JBISWL010000082.1:0-25151 GCF_044462265.1 Kocuria rhizosphaerae | reverse complement strand
GGCTCCTGTTCGCCCGGGGACCTCGCTGCGGGCCCCCGGCGGCGGGACTCAGCCCACGCACTCGATGCAGTACCTGACGCCGTTCTTCTCCTCGGCGATCTGGGAACGGTGGCGCACCAGGAAGCACGAGCCGCACGTGAACTCGTCCTCCTGGGCCGGCAGCACGATGACGGACAGCTCCTCGTTGGAGAGGTCGGCCCCCGGCAGCTCGAAGCTCTCCGCGGCCGCGGCCTCGTCCTCGTCCACGCTGCCGGACTGCGAGTCGCTGCGGCGGGTCTGCAGCTCCTCGATCGAGTCCTCTTTGAGCTCGTCGTCCTGCTTGCGCGGCGCGTCGTAGTCAGTGGCCATGTTCGGTCTTCGCTCCATCGGGTAGGACGGGGGCTCCGTGACGGCCCTCTGCCGCCCACCGGGCTGTGTATCGCGTAGATTGTTCACCATACGGAGGCAAAAATCCAACCGCGTGCCCCGCCCGGAAGACCAGGGCCGGTGGCGTCCCCCGAGGGCCACGGGCGGCCTCCCGCGGCGCACGGGCCGCGGGACGTAGGATGGGGCCCCGAGGGCCCCCGGCACGGCCCCGCCCCGCAGTGCCCGCCCGACGACCACGGGCGCACCCGAGAACCACCCCCGGAGGATTGACAGCATGGAGCAGTTGCGCCTGGCAGGTGTGCACGACGACGGGGAGCACCTCGTCGTCGAGGACGAGGCAGGCACCCGCCACCTGCTGCGGATCGATCAGGAGCTGCGGCTGGCCGTCCAGCGCGCCCGCCGGATGCCGGCCGCACGCCAGCGGGGTGCGGGCCGGTTCGGCCCCCGGGAGATCCAGGCGCGGTTCCGGGCCGGCGCCACCGTGGACGACATCGTCGCGGAGAGCGGCTGGGAGGCGGGCCGTGTCCGCCGCTACGAGTGGCCGATCCTCGCCGAACGGGCGCACGTGGCCGCCGAGGCGCGGAAGGTCGAGCTGGGACAGCGATCCACGCACCGCGGCTACCACTCCGTCTTCGAGGGCGAGCCGCTGACCCTCGGCCGGGCCGTGACCCACCGGGCCGAGGACCTCGGCGTGGACGCCACCTCCTTCGAGTGGGACTCCTGGCAGCGCGAGGACCAGCTGTGGACGGTGGTCGCCCGCTTCACGGTGACCGACCCCGCCGCCGCCCCGGTCGACGACGTGTCCCAGGCCGAGTGGCTCTACAATCCCGCCAACCAGAGCGTGCGGCCCACGAACACGTGGGCGGAGGCGCTGACCGAGCCGGAGCGTCAGGACACGCCGCTGAGCGCCGGCCTCGGCGTGCTGGACGGCGGCCTCGACCCCGAGCTCACCCGGCTCCGCAGGTCCGATGTGGAGGCCGACGAGCTGCTGGACGTCCTCCAGGCCCGCCGCGGCCAGCGCATCGGCGCGGACGTCGAGGGTGACGACGCCCTCGCGGAGCTGCTCGGCCGGGGCATGGGCCACGTCGAGCGGCGGCCGCGGCCACTGGCCGCGCCCGAGGACACCCCCGTGTTCGACCGTCCGTTCCAGCCGGCGACGCCGTCGCCCGAAGAACCGGCACCGGTCGAGGCCGCCGGGGCGGCAGGACCCCAGGGCCCCGAGGACGCCCCGGACACCGACGACGGACCCTCCGGCGGCGGCGCCTCCGAGGGGCGGAGCGGTGCGCGCCCTGCCCCGGAGCGCGACCTGCGGGCGGCCGCCGCGGGCCCGGCTCCCGGGAACGGTGAGGGCGGCCGCGCAGCGACCGGCCAGGACCCGGCCGGCACGGACGCCTCGGCGGACGCCGGAGAGGCCACCGGGGACGCCACCGCCGAGGTCACCGCGGCGGCCGACGGGACCGTCACGGACACCGGCGCCGCGGCGGACGCCGACCGCGGCACGGCCGACCGGCCCCGCCCGCGCAACCGGACGGCCAAGGCCCGCCGCTCCAACCGGTCCTCCGTGCCCAGCTGGGACGAGATCGTCTTCGGCAGCTCTTCGGACTGAGCCGGCCACCGACGCGGGGGAATGCCCGGTGCGCGCCCTCGGGCGCCGGGTCTCCCCCGCGGGTTAGAGTGCACGGAACAGGGGCGGACGGGTCCGCTCTCCCCGGTCCGCGCGCTCCCCCACCCTGCGCGCCGCCGGAACGGACGAGAACACGTCAGGGGCTGCAGCACATGGGCAATTCCATCGAGGACGACCTCTTCGGGGACGACGACCGCGAGGCGACGGCACCGGTGCAGGCCTCCCAGGACCTCGACGAGGTGGACGACGGGGTGGGCGACGAGCCGGAGGGTCCCCTGGACCTCGCGCAGGGTTCCGGCCCCGGCCGGTTCGTCGCCGGCCTCGTGCTCGCCGCCGTCGTCCTCGTGGTGCTGGCGGGTGCCGGTGCTCTCTACCTGGGCGGCGTGGGGCGCGACCTCTTCGGCGCGGGACGGGACGGCGAGTTCGTGCCCGCGCCCTCCGTCACGGCCGGACCCACGGCGACGCCGTCAGCCACGCCGTCGCCCACCCCGTCGCCGAGCCCGTCGGAGGAGCCGGCACCCGCACCGGCACCGGTCGCCCCCGAACCGGCCCCGGTCCCGCAGCCGGCCCCCGTCGTCCCGGCACCGGCACCGGTCGTCCCGGCACCCGTCCCCGAACCTGTCCCCGTCGTCCCGGCCCCGGCACCGGTCGTACCCGCCCCCGCACCGGTCGTGCCCGCCCCGGCGCCCGTCGTCCCCGCGCCGGCCCCGGAACCCGCACCGGCGGAGCGCAGGCAGGAGGTCCCGGACAACGGGGAGCGGGCCACTGAGGAGCCGCCGGAAGAGGGACAGGACGCCGGGGAGCAGCAGGAGGCGGCCGTCGGCCCGGACCCGGCCGTTGCGGACGACGCGGGGGCCGAGGACAGGAACGGCTGACCCCCTCGGGCCGCTCCCGCCCCGGTGCGCCGTGTTCCCGGACGACCTGTGCTCCCGGTCCCCGGGCGCCGGGAGCTCCGGGTGCCGTCGACAACGGGTCTCCCCGGGCATCCCGGCGGCGCTCAGCCCAGACGGAGCAGCGGGACCTCGCGCTCGGCACGGGTGAGCGATCCGTGCTGCCCCACCATCGACAGGACGCTCGGGCGCTGCCGGCCCAGGTCGAAGAGGGCGATCGGGTCCTTCGCCGCCACCAGCAGGTCGCCGATGCGGTCACGGACGCTCTCGCGCACCAGCTCGGGCGGACCGAAGTATCCTCCCGCGAGGGCGGCCTCCCGGGAGAACATCCAGACCCGGGAGCCGAAGCGGTCCCGCCACGCGGTCACGAGAGCCCGGACGTCGTCGGCCGTGGCGTCCGGCTCCAGGTGGAGCTGCACCGCCCGCGGCTCCCCCGCCGTGTGCCGGACGCCGGCGAGCAGGGCGGGCTCCTCGGCGACGTCGACGCGCCCGGCCCGCGGGACGTCCACCATGCCGTGGTCCCCGGTCACGAGCACCGTGGTGCCCGCCGGCACCTGGGCCGCGAATCGGCGCAGGGCCGTGTCCAGCTCCTCGAGCTGGGCCGTCCACTCCCAGGACTCCCAGCCGTGGGCGTGACCCGTGCGGTCGAGCTCGTCCCAGTAGAAGTACATCAGCGCGTCCCGGCCGGCGGCGAGCTGGTCCAGAGCCGTGCCGACCCGCGCGGCCGGGGCGTCCGCGGCCACGAAACGGCCGCCCCGCAGCGCCGCACCGGTCAGGCCCGAGCCCGCGAAACGTCCCCGGCTCACCGTCACCACGTCGACGTGCTCGGCGGCGCGCTCCAGCACGGTGGGCAACGGCTGCCACGTCCTCGGGTCGACGGCCGCGTCCCAGCCGCCCAGCTGGTTGACCACGACGTCCCGCTCGGGGTCCAGGACGTCGTAGCCCACGAGTCCGTGCGCCCCGGGGGCCGCCCCCGTTCCCAGGGAGGCGAGCGAGGCGGCGGTGGTCGTGGGGAAGGCCGCGTCCAGGGTCGCGAGGTTCCTGGCGCCGGACAGGGTGGGCGCATGACCGGCGCGGGCACGCAGCTGCGCCCGTCCCAGTCCGTCCACGAGCACCACGACGGCACGGCGGGCCGCGGGGAGGCCCAGCGCGTTGGGCAGTCCCGGCACGCCCAGCGACGCCGCGGCCGAGGTGAGGACCTCGGCGACCGATCGCCGCCCGTAGCGGGGCGGCCCCGGCAGGTCGCCGGGCAGCCCCGGGAGGATCTCCTGCAGCGCCGTCATCGGGCGGCGCCACCGTCCCGGCCCGTGAACCGGTCGGTGAAGCGCGGTCGCGGGGTCGCGGTGGCACCGCGCCGCGGGGCCGGTGTGCGCCCGTGCGCGGGCTGGGCGATCTGGGCGCCGTCGGTCAGCGGGGAGAGGTTCGCCCGGCGCAGGGTGCGTGCGAACTCCCGGGCGCCCTCGACCGCGGCCGGGCCGTCGGCCTCCGCGCTGATCCGCAGCACGATGTCCTCCCGCGCGGCCGTGCCGGTGTAGCCGTGGTCGGCCTGGCACTGCGGGTCGTCGCACATCGCGGGGGTCAGGTCCACGTGCAGCGTCCCCGTCCAGGCGATGGCGAGCGTGACCTCCGAGATGGGACTGTCCGGACGGTAGTTGGCCGGCTGGTAGTACGAGTAGCTGAGCGTGACCGAGCGGATCTGGGAGATCCCCACCGTCTCGGTCGACACCCGGGCCACGACGTCGCTGCCGCTCTCGTCGAACTCCTCGTCGTCCACGTGGGTCACGTGGAGCACGTCCTCGGCGAGCACGAGCACGGTGATGTGGCGGTGCACCTCGGTCCGGTCGATGTGGGTCTCCAGCTGCACGAGGTGCGAGACCGGGGACCGGCCGTCCAGGGAGTCCTGGACCACGTCGATCACCAGCTGTGGGTAGAAGCCGGCCTTGTTGATGTCCTCGCCCAGCCGCTGGCCGCGCTCACCTGAATACGTCATGGGGGCCATTTTCCCCCACGTCACCACCACGGCCCAACACGGGTCGTCAGGGCACCCGGAAGTAGCACTCCTGCTCTCCCCCGCCCACGTCCTCGCAGACCTGTTCCAGCACGACCGGCGTCTCCGACGGGCTCGGCGCCGGGCCGGTCGGCGTCGTCGTCGGCCCCACCGGTGGCGTGGTGGCCCTGGGCCCCTCACCGAGCGTGCCGAGCGGGCCGAGCAGCAGGTAGCCCACCAGCAGCGCGGTCAGGGCGAGCAGGACCACCAGCAGCCCGGCCACGCCCCCGGACCGGGGGCGTCTCCTGCCCGCCGGGGCGTCCACGGGCCCCGTTCCGGCCGGCTCCGTCCCGGCCGGCCCCGGCCGCTCCCGGATCGACGGGGCACGGACGTCGACGGTGTCCGGGCCGGTCTCCGTGTCCGGGCCCGGACCGGCGCTGCTCACGGTGCCCGGCCCCGGGTCCGCGTCGCGCACCCTGTCCGGGCCCGCGCCGGCCGGCCCGCCCTCCCCGCCCCCGGGGTCACCGGCGGCGGGGGATCCGCCGGGGCCGAGCGGCTCCGAGCCGTCCCACCCCGAGGCCAGTCGCCGCGCCCACGGCTCCGGAAGGGGCTCCAGGACGTCGAAGATCTCGAAGGGCTCACCGTCGCGGGTCAGGGCCGGGTCGAAGTGGCGCGCGGCCGCGCCCACGAGGAGGTCGTGCAGCACGGCCACGGTGGCGTCGCGGCGCAGTGCCGGCTCCGGGGTGAGCAGGGCCGCCAGGTGCTCGCCCAGGTCCCCCTGCTCCCCCGCCACGGCCCGGGCGTCCGCCGGCCCCATGACGTCCTTCGGCTCGAGGGAGGGGTCCAGCATCCGCAGCCCGGTGATTCCCGCCGCGTAGAAGTCCTGGGCGGGGTCGGGGTCCGCGAGCCCGTAGGCCTCCGGCGGCAGGTAGCCGGGGGTGCCCACGAGCGTGCCCGTGCGCGTCAGGCGGGCGTCCTGGACGCGCACCGCGATGCCGAAGTCGGAGAGGAAGGTGTGCGGGCGGCCGGTCCCGGTGCTCTCGAGCATGAGATTGCCCGGCTTCACGTCCCGGTGCACCCAGCCCTGGGCGTGCACGTACTGCAGCGCCTGGAGCAGCTGCGCCAGCACCTCCCCCGCCAGGTCCGCGGAGGCGGCCCCGTTGTCCAGCAGTGCCGACTCGAGCGTTCCGCCGTGCACGAGAGGCATCGCGATGACCACGTGCTCGTCCTCCGCGGCCCACCCGTACGGCGCGAGCACGTGCGGGTGCTCCAGCTTCACGGACTGCTCCCGGGCGAAGCGCAGCAGGTCCGCGGAGTCCCGCTGGCGCAGCACCTTGGCGGCGCACAGCTGCCGCAGCCGGAGGTCCCAGGCCCGCCACACGGCTCCGCTGCCGCCCCGCGCGATCGGGTCGATGAGGGTGTACCGACCGGCTATGGTGTCCGCCACGGGGTCCGGGCCCGTCTAGCTGCGCATGGCCCGGCGTGCGCTGTCCGTCCGCTGCCGGGGGTTGCCGATCCCGACGGAGGCGGCGAGGACGGTCAGGCTGTCCGTCGAGACCAGCACCGGGTTCAGCTCCACGCGGGCGATCTCGGGGTGCCGGTCCTTGAGCAGCGTGACACGGTTGACGAGGTCCTCGACGCGCTCGACGTCGGCCTCCGGGACGCCCTGCAGGCCGAACAGCTTGCGGGAGGCCTTGGGCTCCCGGACCATGCGCCGCACGTCCTGGTCCGTCAGCGGCGGGACCCGGTGGGCCCAGTCGTCGAGCAGGTTCACGGCGTCCCCGGCCATCCCGAACGAGATCACCGGGCCGATCAGCGGGTCCTCGATGGCCCGTACCACCACGGCCTGGCCCGTGGGCGCCATGGACTGGACCTCCAGGTCGAAGGAGCCGAAGGGCGCGAGCGCGCGGTGCATGGTCCTGATCGCCGTCCGCAGCTGCTCGGCGTCCTGGATGTTCAGCTGCACCCCGCCGAGGTCCAGCCGGTGGCGCAGGTTGGGGTCCGTGGTCTTCAGGGCCACGGGGTAGCCGAGCCGGTGCGCGGCCGCGGCCGCGGCCTCGGCGTCGGTGAACCGCTCGCTGGGCAGCAGTCCGATCCCGTAGGTCCCGAGCAGCTCGCGGGCCTGGTCCGCGTCCAGCTCGAGGAGTCCGTCGCCGGGCACCAGCGGCAGGAGGTCCTCGACGAGCGTCTCGGCGGCCTCGACGTCCACGCCCGCGGGCTCGACGTGACGACCGTGGTCCTGGGCCCGCCACCGGGTGTAGTCCACGACCTTCGCCAGGGCGCGCAGGGCCGCCCCCGGGGAGTCGAAGCAGGGGACGTCCAGCCCGTCGCCGAAGTGCCGGACCGCGGAGACGGGGCCGGGCTCCGTGCCGCCGGTCAGCACCACGACGACCGGCTTGCCGTGCTCTCGGGCCGCCCGGCCGGCGAGCTCGGCCAGCTGCCGGTGCGTGGCCCCCGGAACGGGCATCAGCGTGACGACCGCGGTGTCGACGGCCTCGGCGGCCAGAGCCCGCCCGAGCGCGGCGCGCAGGGCGTCCAGGGCCTGGTCCCCGCCCTCCGCGGTCCGCACGCCCGCCTGCGTCACGGCGATCTCGAGGCCCAGCTGCGTGCACCGGTCCTCCATGAGCTGGCCGAGGGCCAGGGCGTTGGAGACGAGCGCGGTGCGCGGGCCCGCGGGCAGCGGCTGGCACGCGAGGATGCCCGCCACGTCCATGAGGTGCTCGTTGGTGTCCGCGCGGATCACCCCCGCCTGCCGGAACATGGCGTCGAGGGCGCCGGGGGGCGCCTGCGTGGTGCGGCCGGTGTGGCCGGGGGGAAGGCGCACGCCCGTGACCTCGCTCTTGGCCACGATGACGGGCTTGTTCCGGGACAGCCGCCGGGCGATGCGGGAGAACTTCCGCGGATTGCCCACGGACTGCAGGTAGAGCCCGCAGGCGCAGGTCGCCGGGTCGTCCTCCCAGTACTGCATCATGTCGTTGCCGGAGACGTCGGCCCGGTTCCCGGCCGACAGATAGGTGGACACGCCCACGTCGTGGCGCACCGCGGTGGCGTTGAGCATCATGCCGACGGCCCCCGACTGGCTGAACAGCCCCAGGGGTCCCCGGGGCGGCAGCGTGGTGAGGATCGAGGCGTTGAACCGGGCCTCGGGGTCCGTGTTGTACAGCCCCAGGCTCGCCGGACCGACCACGCGCATGCCGTGGGAGCGTGCCCGCCGCACCAGCTCCGTCTGCCGGCGCCGGCCCTCCGCACCGGCCTCCGCGTACCCGCCCGTGACCACGACGACGGCACGCACTCCCGCCGCGCCGCACTCGTCCACGACACCGGCCACCTGGTCGACCGGGACCGCCACGACGGCGAGGTCGACGCCGCCCGGGACCGCGCCGATCGACGTCGCGTGGGTCATGCCCTCGCGCTCGAAGGGCGTGGGGCCCACTCCGTAGAGCTGTCCCCGGAAGCCGGAGGAGATCAGGTTCTCGACCACCGTGTGCCCGGCGTGGCCGGGGTCGCGCGAGGCGCCGACGACGGCGATCGAGCCCGGCGTCACGAGGTCGGCGACGGAGCGGGCCTCGGCACGGTGCTCCCGCGCGGCCATCACCGCGAGCGACCTCTCCGTCGGGTCGATGTCGAAGCCCACGGCCACCACGCCGTCGTCGAAGCGCCGGGTCAGCTCGTAGCCCGCCTCGGCGAAGACGCGCAGCATCTTCCGGTTCTCGGGCAGCACCTCCGCGGAGAAGTGGTCGATCCCGTTCTCCCGGGCGGCCGCGGCCAGGTGCTCCAGCAGGATCGACCCGATCCCGCGGCCCTGGTGGGCGTCCGAGATCATGAACGCCACCTCGGCGTCGTGCGGGTCCTCGGTGCGGTCGTAGCGGCCGACCCCGATGATCCGGTCGCCCAGCAGGAGCACGAAGCACACGCGGTCGCGGTGGTCCACCCGCGTGAACCGGTCCAGCTCGCGCGGGGAGAGCGTGGGCTTGTAGGAGAAGAAGCGCAGGTAGATGGTGTCCTGGGACTGCGCCTGGTGGAAGGCCAGCAGCGCGTCGCGGTCCTGCGGCGAGATCGGGCGCAGGTGCGCCGTCGCCCCGTCGCGCAGGATCACGTCCGCCTCCCAGTACTCGGGGTACCGGCTGGTGACGTCCGTGTCCGCGGTCTCTGGAACCATAGACTTCAGGCTAGTAGACAAACCCGCACCGTCAACGGTGCGTCCCGGTGCGTCCCCGGGCGGTCCCCAGCCGCCGCCGGACCCCGCGCCGGGCCGACCACGACCGAAGGACCCCCCTCTGTGATGGCTCGCCGCCGTGCGTCCTCCCGCCCGTCCGCCGAGGACGAGCTTCCCGCCGACTTCCGGGAGAACATCGTCGACATCGACGTGACCTCCGAGATGGAGACGAGCTTCCTCGAGTACTCGTACTCCGTCATCTACTCCCGCGCCCTGCCGGACGCCCGGGACGGGCTCAAGCCCGTCCAGCGCCGGATCCTGTTCATGATGAACCAGATGGGGCTCCGCCCGGACCGCGGCCACGTCAAGAGCGCCCGCGTGGTGGGCGAGGTCATGGGCAAGCTGCACCCGCACGGGGACTCCGCCATCTACGACGCCATGGTGCGCCTGGCCCAGCCCTTCGCGATGCGCCTGCCGCTCGTGGACGGGCACGGCAACTTCGGTTCCCTCGACGACGGCCCCGCGGCCTCCCGCTACACCGAGGCCCGGATGGCGCCGGCGGCGCTGGCCCTGACCGCCGACCTCGACGAGGACGTCGTGGACTTCGTGCCCAACTACGACAACCAGTTCTCGCAGCCGGGCGTGCTGCCGGCGGCCTTCCCGAACCTGCTGGTCAACGGCTCCTCCGGGATCGCCGTCGGCATGGCCACCAACATGGCCCCGCACAACCTGCGCGAGGTCGTGGCGGGGGCCCGGCACCTCGTCGAGCACCCGGAGGCCACCCTCGAGGACCTCATGCGGTTCGTGCCCGGCCCGGACCTGCCCTCCGGCGGGCGGATCGTGGGCCTCGACGGCATCCGGGACGCCTACCGGACCGGCCGGGGGTCCTTCAAGACCCGCGCCAAGGTCTCGATCGAGCAGGTCTCCCCCCGCAAGCAGGGCATCGTCGTGACGCAGCTGCCCTACATGGTCGGCCCCGAGAAGGTCACGGAGAAGATCAAGGAGGCCGCGCAGGCGAAGAAGCTCCAGGGCGTCTCCGACGTCGTGGACCTCACCGACCGCAAGAACGGGCTCCGGCTGGTGATCGAGGTCAAGAACGGGTTCAACCCCCAGGCGGTGCTGCAGCAGCTCTACAAGTACACGCCCATGGAGGACTCGTTCGGGATCAACAACGTGGCGCTCGTGGACGGGCGCCCGCGGACCATGGGCCTGCTCGAGCTGCTGCGGGTCTACGTGGAGCACCGGCTGTCGGTGGTCCGCCGGCGCACCGGCTTCCGTCTCGGCAAGCGGCGGGACCGGCTCCACCTCGTCGAGGGCCTGCTCGTGGCGATCGTCGACATCGACGAGGTCATCCAGATCATCCGGTCCTCGGACGAGACCGCGGTCGCGCGCGAGCGGCTCATGGCCGTGTACGACCTCACCCGGGTCCAGGCCGACCACATCCTCGAGCTGCGGCTGCGCCAGCTGACCAAGTACTCCCGGATCGAGCTCGAGAAGGAGCAGGAGGAGCTGCGCCGCGAGATCGCCGAGCTGGAGGAGACCCTGGCCTCGGACTCCCGGCTGCGGGCGCTGGTGTCGGCGGAGCTCGCGGAGGTCGCCGCCGTCCACGGCGACGACCGCCGCACCGAGCTGCTGGAGACCGAGGCGCTGCCGGGGCCGGCGGCGGCGGCCGCGCCCGCACCGGGCCGCTCGGGCGGGGTCTCCCTGGAGATCGCCGACGACCCCTGCTGGGTCTTCCTGTCCACCTCGGGGCAGCTGGCGCGCACGCCGACCCGGGCGCCCCTGGTCGACCCCCCGCGGCGGATCAAGCACGACGCCCTGGTCTCGGCCGTGCGCGCGACCGCGCGCGGGGAGGTCGGGGCGGTGACCTCCGTGGGACGCATGCTGCGGGTCCAGGTGATGGACGTGCCCGTGCTCACGGCGTTCGAGGGCACGCCCAAGCTGGGCGACGGGGTGCCCGTCAAGGACTTCCTCACGCTGGGCCGCGGTGAACGGCTCGTGGGGCTGGCCCCGCTGGCCTCGGTCCTCGCCCTGGGCACCCGCAACGGCGTGGTCAAGCGGGTCAACCCGGAGTACCCGCTCAACCGCGAGGAATGGGAGGTGATCACCCTCAAGGACGGCGACGAGGTCGTGGGCCTGACCGAGTCCACCGCGGAGGACGACGAACTGGTCTTCGTGACCCGGGAGGGCAAGCTCCTGCACTTCGACGCCGGTTCGGTGCGCCCGCAGGGCCGCACCGCCGGCGGCGTGGCCGGCATCAAGCTCGCCCCGGACGACGCCGTCGTGTTCTTCGGCGCGGTGGCCCCCGCGGACGACACCCCGGTCGTGGTGACGGTGGCCCGCGCGGACGAGGTCCTGCCCGGCATGTCCCCGTACTCCGTGAAGGTCACCCCGTTCGCGGAGTACCCGCCCAAGGGCCGCGCGACGGGCGGAGTGCGGGCCCACCGCTTCCTCAAGGGCGAGACGGCGCTGTCGCTCGCCTGGGTCGGGCACGGTCCCGCGAAGGCCGTCTCGGCCACGGGCGTGGCCCGTGCCCTGCCCACCGAGCACGGCCGCCGGGACGGGTCCGGCGTGCCCACCGACCAGGTGATCGAGGCCGTGGGCCCCGCCTACTCGTGAGCCTCAGCGGCGGGGGCCGAGCAGGCCCAGCTGCTGCACGGCCGCCCGCTCCTCCTCCAGCTCCCGGACCGACGCCTCGATCCGGGAACCGGAGAACCGGTCCAGCTCCAGCCCGGGCACGATCCGGGCCCGGCCGTCCCGGCAGGTCACGGGGAAGGAGCTGACGAGGCCCTCGGGCACACCGTAGGAGCCGTCGGAGGGGACGCCCATGGACGTCCACGCGGCCCCCGGGGTGCCCAGCACCCAGTCCCGCACGTGGCACAGTGCCGCGTGCGCCGCCGAGGCGACCGACGACCCGCCGCGCACATCGATGATCTCGGCCCCGCGGCGCGCGACCCGCGGGATGAACGTGCTGTCCACCCACTCCAGGCCGAGGTCGCGCTCCGCGAGGACCTCCAGCGCCGGCCGGCCGCCGACGGTCGCGTGCGTGAGGTCCGGGTACTGGCTCGCGGAGTGGTTGCCCCACACGGCCACGCCGTCGACCTCGCCGACGAGGGCATCCGCCGCGGCGGCCAGCTGGGCGACCGCCCGGTGGTGGTCGAGCCGGGTCAGGGCGGTGAACCGCTCACGGGGCACGTCCGGGGCGTGCGAGGCGGCGAGGTACGCGTTGGTGTTCGCGGGATTGCCGACCACGACGGCGCGGAAGTCCTCCGCGGCGCCGCGGTTGACGGCACGTCCCTGGACCGAGAAGATGCCCGCGTTCGCCTCGAGGAGATCGGCCCGCTCCATGCCCTGGGCGCGGGGCCGGGCGCCGATCAGCAGGCCCACGGACGCGCCGTCGAAGGCGGCGTCGGCGTCCTCGAAGACCTCCACGCCGTGGAGCAGGGGGAACGCCCCGTCCTGCAGCTCGAGGGCCGTTCCCTCCGCCGCCCGGCGTGCGGCGGGCAGTTCGAGCAGGTGCAGCCGGATCGGCGTGTCCGGGCCCAGGAGATCGCCCGCCGCGGCACGGAAGACCGTCGCGTACCCGATCTGGCCCGCCGCCCCGGTCACGGTGACCGTGGTGGGGACGGTCCTGCCGGGTCCGGTGGGCCGGTCGGGGAACGGGGAGGCGCTCATGCGGGGTCCTTCCTCGGGGACGGTCGGTCGACCCTGCCCAGCGTAGCGGCCGCCCCACCAGCGGGCGGCGTGCTCCGCCGGTCCCGGGCGTGCTCCCCGGTCTCAGGCGTCGATGCGCTCCTGGTCCAGGTGCGTGGCGCCCTCGATGATGAAGTCCTTGCGGGGAGCGACCTCGGACCCCATCAGCAGGGAGAAGGCGTGCTCGGCGGCCTCGGCGTCCTCCACCCGGATCCGGCGCAGCATGCGGTGACGCACGTCCATGGTCGTCTCCGCGAGCTGGTCCGCGTCCATCTCGCCCAGGCCCTTGTAGCGCTGGATGGGCTCCTTGTACCGCCGGCCCTCCGCCTCGATCCGGGCGAGCAGGTCCGCCAGCTGCCGCTCAGAGTACGTGTAGACCGTCTCGTTGCTCTTCCCGCCCGGGGCGACGATCTCCACCCGGTGCAGCGGCGGCACGGCCGCGTAGACCCGGCCGGCCTCCACGAGGGGGCGCATGTAGCGGTAGAACAGCGTGAGCAGCAGCGTGCGGATGTGCGCGCCGTCGACGTCGGCGTCGGTCATCATGATCACCTTGCCGTAGCGGGCCGCGTCGAGGTCGAAGGTCCGGCCGGACCCGGCGCCGATCACCTGGATCAGCGCCGCGCACTCCGAGTTGGCGAGCATGTCCGTGATCGAGGCCTTCTGCACGTTGAGGATCTTGCCGCGGATCGGCAGCAGTGCCTGGTAGTTGGAGGACCGGGCCAGACGGGCCGTGCCCAGGGCGGAGTCCCCCTCCACGATGAACAGCTCGGAGCGCTCGACGTCGTTGGAGCGGCACTCGACCAGCTTGGCGGGCATCGACGAGGTCTCCAGGGCGTTCTTGCGGCGCTGGGTCTCCTTGTGGACCCGCGCGGAGATCCTGGACTTCATCTCCGCCACGACCTTCTCGAGCAGCTGGGAGGCCTGCTGCTTGTCGTGCCGGTTCGTGGCGGTGAGCCTGGCGGTCATCTCCTTCTCGACCACCCGGCTGACGATCTGGCGGACGGCCGGGGTTCCGAGGACCTCCTTGGTCTGGCCCTCGAACTGCGGCTCCGCCAGGCGCACGGTCAGCACGGCCGTGAGCCCGGCGAGGACGTCGTCCTTCTCCACCTTGTCGTTGCCGGCCTTGAGCTTGCGCGCGTTGGCCTCGATCTGCTTCCGGAAGGTCTTGAGCATGGCGGCCTCGAAGCCGGCCTGGTGGGTGCCGCCCTTGGGAGTCGCGATGATGTTCACGAACGTGCGCAAGGAGGTGTCGTAGCCGATGCCCCAGCGCAGGGCGACGTCGACCTCGCACGTGCGGTCCACCTCGGTGAGCTTCGACCTGCCGTTCTCGTCGAGGACGGGGACGGTCTCCGTGAAGCGTCCCTCTCCGTGCAGCCGCCAGACGTCCGTGACGGAGCTGTCGACCGCGAGGTACTCCACGAACTCGGCGATCCCGCCGTCGTGCTGGAAGACCTCCTCGTGCGCGCCGAACTCGCCCGGCGTCCCGGGCAGGCCCCGCTGGTCGCGCACGGTGATCCGCAGGCCGGGGATCAGGAACGAGGTCTGCCGGGCCCGCTTGGCGAGCTCCTCGTAGCTGAACCGGGCGTCAGGCGTGAAGATCTGCTCGTCGGCCCAGTAGCGGATCCGGGTGCCGGTCACCCCGCGCTTGGCCTTGCCGACGACGTCGAGCACCGAGCCCTCCACGAACGGCTCGAAGGGCGCGTGGGGGGACGGCCGGCCCTGGTCCCGGAACCGGCCGGGCTCCCCGTGGCGGAACGACATCTGGTAGGTCTTCCCGCCGCGGTCCACCTGGACGTCCAGCCGCGCGGAGAGCGCGTTGACCACGGAGGCGCCGACACCGTGCAGGCCCCCGGAGGCGCTGTAGGAGCCGCCCCCGAACTTTCCACCGGCGTGGAGCTTGGTGAAGACGACCTCCACCCCCGTCAGCCCCGTGCGCGGCTCGAGGTCGATCGGGATGCCCCGGCCGTCGTCGTGGACCTCCACGGAGCCGTCCGCGTGCAGGATCACCGTGATCTGGTGTCCGAAGCCGGCGAGCGCCTCGTCCACGGAGTTGTCGATGATCTCCCACAGGCAGTGCATGAGACCCCGGGAGTCCGTGGAGCCGATGTACATTCCCGGCCGTTTCCGGACGGCCTCGAGCCCTTCGAGGACGGAGAGGTGCCGGGCGTTGTACTCTGAACGGGACGGTGTCACGGGGATACGGCTCCTGGAGGACGTCGGGATTCCTCACCACTGTAGTCCGACGGGGGGACAGGAGGAGATCGGGCCGGCGCCCGCCGCCGCCTACGCCCGGGGCGAAATGGGGGATCTTCAGGAATTGGTTGTCGGACCCCCGTGGTTGTATGGAGAAGTACCCCGATGCGTCAGCGAGACCCCGGGCAGCCGTACGGGAGACCCCGCGCCCCGTGCATCGAGTACGACACAGGAGGAGGATCCCGTGAACGCCACGTTGGAAAGCCGAGAACTCAATGCGACCGACCGTTGCGACGCGTGCGGCGCCCAGGCCTACGTCCGGGTGATCCTCGAGTCCACGGGGGGCGAACTGCTGTTCTGCGCCCACCACGCCCGCAAGAACGAGGAGAAGCTGCGTCCCCTCGCGGCCACCTGGCAGGACGAGACCGAGCGCATCGGCTCCTGAGCCGGCTTCCCACGGGACGAACGCACCTGCAGGAGGGCCCCCGACACCAGGTGTCGGGGGCCCTCCTGCAGGTGCGGTGGCCCGACCGTCCCCGGCCTTCCGCCCACCGCCGCCGGTCCCCGCACCGTGCCGCGGCGGCCCCGGAGGATGTCCGGGGCCACCGGAGCGTGCTCCGCGGAGTCGGTCGACGCAGCGGAGTCAGTCGAGGTAGTCGCGCAGCACCTGCGAACGGGACGGGTGGCGCAGCTTCGACATGGTCTTGGACTCTATCTGCCGGATCCGCTCGCGCGTGACACCGTAGACCTTGCCGATCTCGTCGAGGGTCTTGGGCTGGCCGTCGGTCAGTCCGAAGCGCATCGCCACGACCCCGGCCTCGCGCTCGGAGAGCGTGTCGAGCACCGAGTGCAGCTGCTCCTGGAGGAGCGTGAAGCTCACCGCGTCCGCGGGCACGACGGCCTCCGAGTCCTCGATGAGGTCCCCGAACTCCGAGTCGCCGTCCTCGCCGAGGGGGGTGTGCAGGGAGATCGGCTCACGTCCGTACTTCTGCACCTCGACGACCTTCTCCGGGGTCATGTCGAGCTCGTTCGCCAGCTCCTCCGGCGTGGGCTCGCGACCGAGGTCCTGCAGCATCTGGCGCTGGACGCGCGCGAGCTTGTTGATCACCTCGACCATGTGCACCGGGATGCGGATGGTGCGGGCCTGGTCCGCCATCGCGCGCGTGATGGCCTGGCGGATCCACCACGTGGCATAGGTGGAGAACTTGAACCCCTTGGTGTAGTCGAACTTCTCGACCGCGCGGATGAGGCCCAGGTTGCCCTCCTGGATGAGGTCCAGGAACAGCATGCCGCGACCGGTGTAGCGCTTGGCCAGCGAGACGACCAGGCGCAGGTTGGCCTCGAGGAGGTGGTTCTTGGCGCGCTTGCCGTCGTGGATCACCCAGCGCAGCTCCTTGCGCGTCTGCGGGTCCAGGCTGTCCCGCTCCTCGGCCAGCTTGTGCTCGGCGTACAGTCCGGCCTCGATCCGCAGCGCGAGGTCCACCTCCTGCTCGGCGTTCAGCAGCGCGACCTTGCCGATCTGCTTGAGGTAGTCCTTGACCGGATCGGCGGTCGCGCCGGCGGAGACGACCTGCTGCGCCGGCGCGTCGTCGTCGTCGTTGGCGGTGATGACGAAGCCGGACCTCTTCTCGTCCTTCGGCGCGGCGACGGCGGCCTCCTCGGGCGCCGGCCCGTCCTCGTCCTCGGTCTCGGTCTCCGTCTCGTCCTCGGCGACCGGCTCGTCGACCACGTCAGGATCGACGACCGCGGTCTCGTCGGTCAGATCGGGTTCGACGTCCACGTCGTCCGTGTCCTGGACCTCCTCGTCGGGCTCGGTGCCCGCGACCTGCGCGGATTTCTTCTGCGCGGCCGGGGACTTCTTCCCGCCCCTGCTCCTCGGGGCGGCGGGAGCCGCCTCCTGCGCGGCCCCGGCCCCCTCCCCGCCGGCGGCCGGCTTCGCGGCTGCGGACCGCGCAGCGGTGGGCTTCGCGGCCGTCGACTTGGCGGCCGTCGTCTTCTTGGCGGCCACGGACTTCTTCACCGCGGTCGACTTCGCGGCGGCGCTCTTCGGCCGCGGCGACGAGCCCGTGGTCCCGGACAGCGACCGAGCGTCCCCGGCGGCCGGAGCCTCGGTGGCGGTGTCCGTCGTCTTCTTGCTGGCGGCAGGTGACACTGAAGAGCCTTTCGTTGAACGGTCACGGCGGCCGCCCTCCGGGCAACACGCCTATGACCCTGTCAAGTCCGTGCTCCGGGCGTCGTCCGGCGCGGTGGGCTTGAAGGGTCCTGACAGCCGGAACCAGTGCGGCGCAGGTTTTGTTCCCGTTCAGGCCCCTTTCCCGAAAAAGCTCTCGGAAGCGCCTCAGGCGTGCCAGGCGGTGCTCCGTCGGCGGGCCCAGTCGGGCACGGGCCGGGCCTCCGCGAGCCGCAGCACGCGCAGCGCGGTCGGATGGCCGGGCACGAGGGCCGTGGCCCGGCGGACGAAGTGGGCGGTGTGCGACCCGCGCGCCCGGAAGCGGTTGAGCTGGGCCAGCTGTACGAGCACGGCCGCCGCGACGCCGGCGTGCGGCCGCGCTCCACCTCCGTGCGGAGGACCGCCGGCGGGCTCCAGCAGCCAGCTCAGCGCCAGCAGCACGCGGTACAGCGCGTCCAGCCGGGCCCAGCACGGAGCCTCCTCCGACTTCCCGTCGAGCACGCGGAAGAACAGCGCCAGCCGCTCGGCGTCCGGTTCCGGAAGCGCCGGCCGGCCGGCCCCGGTCCCCCGCCCGCGGGGGCCCTTCCCCTTCCGCCGCGGCACCGGCGGGAGCCACGGGGGCGCCGGGGCGAGGGACGGCCCGTCCGGGACGGCCCCGGTCCCGGGCGCCCGTCCGCCGTGGACCGCGCCCAGCTCCTCCTCCAGGTCCTCCTCGCACAGCTCCGCCCACAGGACCGCCGCGGCGAGGACACCGTCGGAGTCCCCGGTGGCGCACGCGGCCAGCAGAAGATCCGCGAGCACGGGGTCCTCGAGCCCGGCGGCCAGGAAGCCCAGCAGGTCGTCGTCGAGTGCCAGCACGACGGGCTGCCACCGGTCCACGGCGCGCTCCACCGCACGGAGCACGTCGTCCCACACGGCGAGCGCTCCCGCGAGCCGCTCGAGCCGGTGCCAAGTACCCCTCCCGGCGCGCGCCCACCGGACCGCGGCCGCCGCCACGCCCCGCTCGGTTCCGGCGGGGAGGGCGCCGTACTCGTGGTCCATGGCGAGCCGCGGCGCGGTGGCGTAGGAGCTGCCCCCGGCGACGAGCGCGGCGTTGACGGCGCTGTCCAGGATCTCGGCCACGTGCCGCGCACCGGTGGGACTGCCGGCCGCCCACCACCGGTCCCCGGCCACGACCCAGCTCCCGGCCACCTCTCGGTCGGCGCGCTCCGCCGCGTGCTCCGCGAGCGCCAGGGCGTGCCCGGCTGCGGGTGGCAGGCCGTCGCGCCCGGCCACGGCCTCTGACGCGTACACGACGACGAACACGCGGTCGCTGAACTCGTCGGCGCGCACGAGGTCCGCCAGCTCGGCGGCGAAGGCCTCGGCGCCCGGGTCGTCGCAGGCCTCGCCGGGCAGGTCCACGCGCACACAGGCTCCGGCCTGCCCGCCGCCCGCGCCGAGCAGGACGAGGGAGTCGGCGGGCCAGTAGCCCAGGGTGTGCGGCACCACGGCGAGCAGGTCGGCGGCACGCCGCACGACGGGGAGGAAGAGGTCTCCGGCGGTGTGGTCTCGCATGCGTCCAGGGTGTCGGTGCGCGACACCGCTCCGACGGGCGACGCGGGGCCCTGGGGACGGTAGCCGGGTCCCGCCGTGGTGCGGGCGCCTGTGCAGGACGGACGGGGAGGGTCAGGCGGCGCCCGACCCGTGCTCCCGGCGGACGCGACGGGCGGTCAGGAGCACCCCGACGGTCCCCGCGGCCGCGACCAGGAACTGCGCCGCGACCGCGAAACGGAAGGAGTCGGGGGCGTAGAGCTCCTCCCGGAAGCCGGCCGCCGCCAGGAGGTCCAGGACGAGACCCGTGAGGAAGATGGCCAGCACGGTCGCGGC
This sequence comes from Kocuria rhizosphaerae, assembly GCF_044462265.1. Classification (NCBI taxonomy): domain Bacteria; kingdom Bacillati; phylum Actinomycetota; class Actinomycetes; order Micrococcales; family Micrococcaceae; genus Kocuria; species Kocuria rhizosphaerae. Next base: position 6,206 of record NZ_JBISWL010000082.1, on the reverse strand, counting down.
GAACCCGCCCACGTTGACGATGCCGGTGGCCGTGCCCGTACGCTGCGGCGGGTTGAAGCTGCGGGCGATGTCGAAGGCGATCATCGACGCGGGCATGCTCACGGCGATGACGCAGACGGCGCCGAGCACGACCGCCGAGGGAGCCTCCCCCGGCCAGACCAGGAGCACGGCCCAGGCCGTGAAGATCACGGCGGTCACGCTCAGCGACAGCCGCACCCGGTGCTGCGGCCGGCGTGCCGTCAGCCCGCCCAGGATGAGACCCACGGCCAGATTGGTCAGCACGAACGAGGTCATGACCACGGAGATCGCCCGGTCGTCCAGTCCCTGGGCGTACGCCAGGTAGGGGTACCCCCACATCAGGACGAAGGTGTTCCCGGCGAACTGCGCGGTGAAGTGGACCCAGAACCCCAGCCGCGTCCCCGGCTCGGCGACGCTCTCGCGGAGCACCTGACCGGTGCGCCGCAGGCTCAGCTCCCGGTTCAGCACGTCCACGCCCGGCGGGGCGTTGCGCAGCAGCGCCGTCGAGAGCACGGCGGCGAGCAGGGCGACGGCCGCCAGGGCGGTGAACGAGCTGGTCCACCCGCCGAGGTCGAGCAGCCACGCGAACGGGATGACGGACAGGAGCTGGCCGAGGTTGCCCACCACGCCCAGGAACTGGGTGAGCGGCGGGACCCGCAGGGCCGAGAACCAGGCCGGGATCAGGCGCATGACGCACACGAACGTCGCCGCGTCCCCCGCACCCACGAGCACCCGGGCGACTACGCCCTCGGCCACGGAGTCGGCCAGGGCGAGCTGGAGCTGGCCCACGGTCATCAGGCCCGCGCCCGCGGCGACCATCACCCGGGAGCCGAACCGGTCGACGAGCACGCCCACCGGGACCTGCAGGCCCGCGTAGACGAGGACCTGCATGAGCGAGAACATCGACAGTGCGGACGCGGCGGTGCCGAAGCGCTCGGCGGCGTCCACGGAGGCGACGCCGAAGCTGGTGCGCTGCGCCACGGCGCTGAAGTAGGCGAAGGTGCCGATCGCGAAGACCACGTGGGCCCGGAGGGAGTCCTTGCCGGGCTGACGGGGCCGGGACCGGTTCGGGCGCATGCAGTTCGCTCTCGGTGGACGGGCCCGGTGGCCCGGGGCGGCGGCGCCGTCCAGGGCGGAGCCGGGACGCGCCGCTCCGGGCGGGCTCAGTCCTGCTCGTCCTCCTGGGCGGCGAGGAAGGCCTCGGCCGCGGCGCCGATCTCGTCGGCGTCGGGGAGCTCGGACTCGTCCCCGACCAGCAGGGAACGGGGAGCCGAGGCGTCGACGACGTCATCGTAGCGCTGTTCCAGCCCGGCCACGACCGCCTGGACCTCCGGGGAGGCCCCCACCTGCTGGTCGATCTGCCGCTCGACCTCGCGGGCCGCCTCGCGGAGCTGGTCCGAGGGCAGGGTCAGGGAGGTGACGGCGCCGATGTGCTCCAGTGCCGCCACGGCGGCGTGGGGCAGGTGCGCCTCGGCGAGGTACTGCGGCACGTGGACCGTGAAGCCGATGTTGTCGATGCCGGCCTCGGAGAGCCGGATCTCCAGGAGCTGCGCGGCGGAGGAGCTCATCTCGACCACCGGCTTCCACGCGTGCCGGGTCTCCAGCAGGTCGGCCCGGCTGCCGTGCACGGTGACGAGGAACGGGCGGGTGTGCGGGACGGGCATCGGGATCCCGGAGACGATGGCCACGAGCGAGACGTCCATCCGCTTGGCCAGGCCCACGACGGCCTCCGCGAACCGGTTCCACTGCAGGTCCGGCTCGGGCCCGGTGAGCAGCGCGAAGCTGCGGCCGAGGGCGTCCGTGACCAGCCGCAGGGAGAGCTCGGGGCTCTGGAACTGCTCGAAGTGGTCCTCGACGAAGCGCACGTGCGGACGGCGCGCACGGTAGTCGTAGAGCTGGTCCAGGTCGAAGCGGGCCACGACCTCGTGCGGCAGCGCCTCCGTGATGGCGTGCTCGATCTGCACCGCCACGTGCCCCGCCTCCGCGTAGCCGGACAGCGCGACGATCATCGGCAGGCCGCGAACCCTGGCGTCCTCGAGGAGAGCGGGGTTGCTCAGGTACAGCGAGGTGGGGTCCAGCACAGCTCTTCCTCCTGGGTGTCGGTCGGTACGGGTCGGGCGTCCGCCGCGAGGCCGCCGGACCACGCCGGCGCTCACAGCCCCGGACCATGTCAACCGTCCGCGCGGCCCGCATTATTCCCCGCCGGGCCCCCCGCCCGGCCGTCCCCCCGGTTCCTGCGGTCGTGTCGGCCGTCGCGGCGGACGCACCGGCGCCCGGGGATAGGATCGACGGGACGCCCGCCGGCGGGCCGGAACGGAGCCGCTCGGCCCGCCCGGCTCCGCCGGCCCCGACCGCAGCGAAAGGACGATCCATGCCCGACGTGCAGGATCTGCTCGAGCCCCGAGGCATCGAGCTCACCGCCACCCACAAGTCCCTCAGCCGCACCCCCGCGCACGCGCTCGTGCTCGGGGTCGAGAAGGGCACCGACGGGGACGGCCGCGTCCTCCTGCCCGGCGCCGACCGGCGCAAGCTCACCGCCGTCGTCGAGGCCGCCAAGGCCCTCCGGGTCGGCGGCGGGGCCGACGAGGTCACCCTGCTCCCCGCACCGTCCGGGCTGCCGTTCACCGTGGTGGCGCTCACCGGCGTCGGCACGCTGCCCGAGGACCCGGACGAGCGCGCCGAGGCGCTGCGACGGGCCGCCGGCGCGGCCGTGCGCCGGCTCGCCGGGACGGAGTCCGCGGTGCTGGCCCTGCCCGCCGGCTCCGAGCAGGACGCCGCGGCCGTCGCCGAGGGCGCCGCCCTGGGCGCGTTCGCGTTCTCGCACCAGCGGGCCGAGACCGCCGGCTCGGTGAAGGAGCCGCTCGCCTCCGCCGTCGTGCACGCACCGGACGTGCCGCGCGCCGCCCTGGGCCGGTGCCTCGACCGGGCCGCGGCCCTGGGCCGCGGGGTGCGGGCCGCTCGTACGCTGGTGGACCTCTCCCCCAATGTGATCTACCCGGAGACCGTGGCGGAATACGCCCGCCAGGCCGCCCGGGGCACCAAGGTGTCGGTGACCGTGCTCGCCGAGAAGGAGCTCGCCCGGGGCGGCTACGGCGGGCTGCTGGGCGTGGGCCAGGGCTCCGTGCACGGACCCCGCCTGGTGAAGCTCGAGTACGCGCCCGCGCGGGCCGGCAAGCACTACGCCTACGTGGGCAAGGGCATCACGTTCGACTCGGGCGGGCTCTCCCTGAAGCCGCCGGCCTCGATGATGACCATGAAGTCGGACATGGCCGGCGCCGCGGCGGTGCTGGCCACCGTCCTCGTCGCCGCCGAGCTCCGCCTTCCCGTGCGGGTCACCGGCTGGCTGTGCCTGGCCGAGAACCTGCCCTCGTCCACGGCCACCCGCCCCGGCGACGTGATCACGATCCGCGGAGGCCGCACCGTCGAGGTGCTCAACACCGACGCCGAAGGACGCCTGGTGCTCGCCGACGGCCTCGTGGCGGCGTGCGAGGAGCGCCCCGACGCCGTCGTCGACATCGCCACCCTCACGGGGGCCCAGCTCGCGGCCCTGGGGACGCGCACGTTCGGGATCATGGGCGACGACGCCGTGCGCGGCGCCGTCGCGGACGCGGCGCGCGCCGCCGGCGAGGCCGGGTGGCCGATGCCGCTTCCCGATCACCTGCGGCCCTCCCTCGACTCGAAGGTCGCGGACCTGAAGAACATCGGCGACAAGCACGGCGGGATGCTCGTGGCCGGGCTGTTCCTGCGCGAGTTCGTGGGCGCGGCGGACGGCTCCCGCGTGCCCTGGGCCCACGTGGACATCGCGGGCCCCTCCTTCAACGAGGGTTCCCCCTACGGCTACACCCCGGCCGAGGGCACGGGGGCGGGGGTCCGCACCCTGGTCCGGCTGCTGGAGGACGCCGCCGCCGGGCGCGGCTGAGACCCCGCGACACCCCTCCGCGGTGGGGCTAAGGTATGAACGAAACGGACCCGTCACCGCACGGGTGCGCCCCACCCGGAACGACGTCAACGCGCAAGGGAGCCAACACGTGGCCGACAACGAATTCGACATCATCGTCCTCGGCGGAGGGAGCGCCGGCTACGCCGCCGCGCTGCGCGCCGTCCAGCTCGGTTTCACCGTGGCACTGGTCGAGAAGAGCAAGCTCGGAGGCACCTGCCTGCACTGGGGCTGCATCCCGACCAAGGCCTACCTGCACTCCGCCGAGCTGGCCGAGGACGCCCGGGAGAGCGCCAAGTACGGGGTGCACACCACGCTGGAGTCCATCGACATGGCCGCCGTGCGCGACTACAAGGACAAGATCGTCGCCGGGAAGTTCAAGGGCCTCACGGGACTGATGAAGATGCGCAAGATCACGGTCCTCGACGGGCTCGGCAGGCTGACCGGCCAGAACACCGTCGACGTCGACGGCACGAGCTACACCGGCAAGCACATCGTCCTGGCCTCCGGCTCCGTCTCCAAGACCCTCGGCGTGGAGATCGGCGGCCGGGTCATGACCTCGACCGAGGCCCTGGAGATCGACTTCGTGCCCCAGAGCGCGATCGTGCTGGGCGGCGGCGTGATCGGCTGCGAGTTCGCCTCCATGTGGAAGTCCTTCGGCGTGGACGTCACGATCATCGAGGGCCTGCCGCACCTGGTCGCCAACGAGGACCCGTCGATCGTCAAGACCCTCGAGCGGGAGTTCAAGAAGCGCGGCATCAAGTCCAACCTCGGCACGTTCTTCGAGAAGGTCGAGCAGGACGACGACGGGGCGAAGGTCACCCTCGCCGACGGCAAGGTCTTCGAGGCCGACATCGTGCTCGTCGCGGTCGGGCGCGGCCCGAACACCGCGGACCTCGGCTACGAGGAGCAGGGCATCCCCATGGACCGCGGGTTCGTCACCCCGAACGAGCGCCTGCACACCGGCGTGGGCAGCATCTACGCGATCGGCGACATCGTGCCCGGTCCGCAGCTCGCCCACCGCGGCTACCAGCAGGGCCGGTTCGTGGCCGAGGAGATCGCCGGCCTCAACCCGCCGGTCGTCGAGGACGTCAACATCCCCAAGGTCACGTTCACCGAGCCCGAGATCGCCTCCGTGGGCTACAACGAGCCGCAGGCGAAGGAGAAGTTCGGCGCGGACAACGTCGAGGTCGCCGAGTACAACCTGGCCGGCAACGGAAAGAGCTCGATCCTCGGAACGGGCGGCATCATCAAGCTCGTCCGCCAGAAGGACGGGCCCATCGTCGGCTTCCACGGCATCGGCAAGCGGATCAGCGAGCAGATCGGCGAGGGCCAGCTCATCGTGAACTGGGAGGCGTACCCCGAGGACGTCGCGGCGTTCATCCACGCCCACCCCACCCAGAACGAGGCCATCGGCGAGGCCGCCATGGCCCTCGCGGGCATGCCGCTGCACGGCTGACCGCGCCGAGGCCCCGCCCCCGGGGGCGGGGCCTCCCCCAGCACCCCGGCACCGGGCCCGGCGCCCGGACCGCCCCCACGAAGGCATCATCGAAGGCACCGAGAGAGAGACGGTCGGACCATGTCAGAAACCGTAAACCTGCCCGCACTGGGCGAATCCGTGACCGAGGGCACCGTGACCCGGTGGCTCAAGCAGGTCGGCGACGAGGTCGCCGTCGACGAGCCCCTGGTCGAGGTCTCCACCGACAAGGTCGACACCGAGATCCCCTCTCCCGTGGCCGGTGTCATCGAGGAGATCCTCGTCGCGGAGGACGAGGACGTCGAGGTCGGCGCGCCGCTGGTCGTCATCGGTGACGGTTCCGGATCCGCCTCCGCCGAGGACTCCTCGGCCGGGCAGGCCGAGGACGCGGCCACGGAGTCCGCCACCCCGGAGGCCACGGACGAGGCCGCCGAGCAGGAGGCCCCCGAGAAGTCCGCCGAGCAGGCCCCGGAGGCCGAGGCCCAGCAGAGCGGCGAGGGCACCGAGATCACCCTGCCGGCGCTCGGTGAGTCCGTGACCGAGGGCACCGTGACCCGGTGGCTCAAGCAGGTCGGCGACGAGGTCGCCGTCGACGAGCCGCTGCTGGAGGTCTCCACCGACAAGGTCGACACCGAGGTCCCCTCCCCGGTGGCCGGGACCCTGCTGGAGATCCGGGTGCAGGAGGACGAGGACGCCGAGGTCGGGCAGGTCCTGGCCGTCATCGGCTCCGGCTCGCCGCAGGAGGCCCCCGCCCAGGAGAAGCCCTCCGCCGAG
>NZ_JBISWL010000081.1:0-11087 GCF_044462265.1 Kocuria rhizosphaerae | reverse complement strand
GGGCCCGGACCGCGCCGACCCCGGGCCCTCCGGCCGGGGCCCCGGTCCCGCGACGGCGTCACCGCGACCAGACCTCCCGGAACTTCCCACTGCACGGATCCGGACGAGGCGGATCGGGGGAGGGCTCGAAGCCTCGAGCACAGTTCCCGCGGAAACCCGTCAATGCTGATGAGGCGCCAACAGGCAGGAGATCACCATGAACGACGTCTGCCCGGAACCTGGGCTGCCACGACCGCTGCACCCACCACAGTTCCCCGAGACCTCGATGGCTACGGCCACCATCCCGACACAGGCCGCCCGCTCCTGCCACGTCCTCGTCCTTCCCGGAGGCGGTTATGTCGGGCACGCCGACAACGAGGCAGAGCCTGTGGTCGAGTGGCTCACCCTGCGCGGCCTCTCGGCCAGTGTCTTCCGCCACCCCGTGCACATGAGGCACCCGGTCCGCTCCACGCAGTGCGGGCAGAAGTGCGCAGGATCAAGGACAGCGGCGCCGAGAAGGTCGCCCTACTGGGGTTCTCTGCCGGCGGGCACCTGGCAGGCCATGTCGCGCTGACCGCCTTGCCCTCGGATCCTGAGCGAGTCGATGCTGTGATCCTCAGTTACCCCGTGGTGTCCATGGAGCTCGACACCCACCAGGGATCGCAGATTGCCTTGTTGGGGGAAACCCCCCACGCCGCTGCACGGGCCGCAACTTCCCTGGACCGGCTGGTGACGGCGTCCGCTCCGCCCTTCTTCATCTGGCACACTGCGAATGATCCATCGGTGCCTGTGCAACACTCCTATCTCCTGGCTCAGGCTCTGGCTCAGGCTCTGGCTCACCACAGCGTGTCCCACGCCCTTCACGTTTTTCCTGAAGGAGCGCATGGTCTCGGCCTGGCCAGAGCCGCAGGAGAGGCGGAATCCTGGACCGCACTGTGTGCATCATGGCTCGGTCACTTCCTGCTGACTGATCAACGGGTCCAACAAATTGGCTGACCCGTCCGCGGTTGCGCCACAGTCAGCATGTAGCCGCCGCGCGGGCGCCCACGACCAGACATCCGACCACTCCCACCGGTCCGCGCCTGCCTACCGGCAGCCGCAACGAGACTCCTGCGGCACCGTGGCCGCTCACTCGCCCGGAATCCAGGGCGGGTCCTGTTCCTGTGGGGGGCCGGTCGAGGTCTTCCCGCCCGAACTCGGTGCACTGAGCACGTGCGAACGGCAGGTGCTCCACGTCCGGATCGTCAGGTCGACCGTGAGCACCTCAGCGCACTCGACGGGAGCCCTGCACCACCGACAAGCTCCAGGAAGTCCTCGACCAACTCCGCACCCGCGACACCGCTCGAGCCCACCGCCCCCTTCTGCTCGTTGAGTCCTTCCCGGGCTGTGACCAGCGGTGAGGAGCACAGCCATACCGCAGGTGGTGATGGGCCGACGGAGGGGCGCGGAGGCGGACGTCAGGTCCCCGCTCACACGTGATGCGGACAGCACCGGCTCCACCCCGGCGATCTCCTCGAGCCGTTCCGGACGGCGCCACGGCCGTCGCAGATCAGGAACCGTCTGCATCGCCTGCCGCTGGCCGGAACAACGGCTCGCGTGAATCGTCAGGTTCGGCACCCAGGGTGCGGACCGGCATCGAGTCCACCGGTTTCTCGGCCAAGGGCTGACGTCTCGTCATCTCGAGGCCACCCTCGACGTCGTCGAGGTCACGCCTCTGCGCCCCCTCCGCAGGCACGCGAGGGCGTGGCCTGGAGAAGCCGGTGGAAGCCGTAGCCGGAAGGAGTCCCGTGAGGACGACCGACAGCACACCGAGACGCATTCCCGGTGTCGTCGAAGGAATCCGCTCTTCCGGTCACGCCCGCCATTGCCTCCTCGCCAAACCTTGTGGCACACTTCACAATACAGAAAGTTGACTGTCAACAGTCAACTGGAGCAACTGAGTCCTCGGTGCACCTCTGAGTCGTGCAGGGCCGAGCATGCCCGCCCACGACCTGGCGTGCGATCCCTGGCGATGTCCGATGACTGCCCTTCCGGACGACATCGTCGGTTTCCCTGGACGAAGACGTCCGATTTCCGACTCGATTCCGTTCATCGAGGATCTGGTCGCCTCAGGCGACCGACCACCCGTTCGTCTGTCGGCGCGTCCGGCACCACCCGTACTGGAGAAGAAATGGACACCATCGTTCTGGTCCATCTCGCCGTCGCGGTCATCGGCATCGTCCTGATGATCGTCTGGGCGAAGATCAACCCCGTCGTCGCACTGGTCGTCGGCGCGCTCTATCTCGGTGTCGCCGCAGGGCTCGGCTTCGAGGCCTCGGTGGCGGCCGTCAACACCGGCTTCGGGGCGCTGATGGCCGAGGTCGGGCTGATCATCGGCTTCGGTGTCATGATCGGCACCACGCTCTCGGCCACCGGCACGATGCAGCGCGTCGTGGACGGGCTGCTGAAGCTCGTCGGGCCCAAGCGGTCGCCCTACGTCCTGGGGCTGACCTCGGGCATCATCTTCCCCTCGATCTACTTCGACGTGGCCCTGGTCATCCTCGCCCCGATCGCCGGTGCCATCGCCAAGCGGACGGGCAAGAGCATCGCAACCCTGGCCGGCTCACTGGCGATCGGACTGGAGGTCGGCCTGCTGATCGTGGTCCCCGGTGTCGCGGCCATCGCGGTTGCCGGACCGCTCGGGGTCGAGATCGGCACCATGCTGCTGTGGGGCATTCCGCTCGGTATCTTCTTCATCATCTCCAGCATCTTCGTGCACGACCTGCTGATGCGGAAATTGTTCAACCCGGCCACGGACCGGGATCACAGCTTCGACGACTCCGTCTTCGGGGAGTCGATCGAGGAGGAGCGCGCCCGCCTCGAGACCCTGCGCGAGACCGGGCCCACCACCCACGGCACCACCGAGGTCGCCGGCACCTCCGCGGGCACCGTGGTCGTGACCACCCCGACCCGTCCGATGCCGCTGCCCGTCGCGATGCTGCCGGTCATCGTGCCGATCCTCCTCATCGTCCTGGACACCGTCACCGGACTCATCGGCCAGGAGATCGCCGTCCTCGGCTTCGTCGGCAGCCCCGTCGTCGCCCTGCTCATCGGCCTGCTCATCGGCATCGTCCTCGCGGTCCCGGCCGTCACCCGCGACGGCATCGACGACCTGCTCACCCGCGGCGCCCAGACCTCCGGCTCGATCCTGCTGTTCACCGGAGTCGCCGGCTCCCTCGGGCAGGTGATCACCGAGGTCGGCATCGGGGACATGATGGCAGCCCTGTTCCAGGCCAACGCCACGATCCCGGTCCTGCTCACCTGGACCATCGCCGCGACCCTGCGCATCGCACAGGGTTCGGCATCGGTGGCCGCGATCACCGCGGCCACCCTGCTCGCCCCGATCATGGGCTCCATCGACGCCCCGCCGATCCTGATCCTGCTGGCCGCCGGTACCGGCGCCGCGTTCGGCGCCCACGTCACCGACAACACCTTCTGGATCTTCAAGCAGATGCTCGGGTTCACGACGAAGGGAACGTTCAAGATCTACACCCTCGCCCAGTCCACCTTCGCCGTCATCGGCCTGGGCGTGTGCCTGCTGCTCGATCTGTTCATCTGAGCCCGCCCCGTCCCGCACGCCGTCACGAGACTCCCATGCCACGCATTCCACCGCGCAGAATCACCTTCATCGGGCTCGGGGCCATCGGCCTGCCGATGGCCGGGCAGCTCCTGGCCGCCGGATTCGAGGTCACCGGCGTCGACCCCTGCCCCGATCAGCGGGCGAAAGCGGCCTCACGAGGAGTGCCGGTGGAGGAGATACCGGTGTCCGCGGCGGAGGCCGACGTGGTGATGTGCATGGTGGCCACACCGGAGCAGCTGCGGGCCGTCGCGCTGGGCGAGGGGGGCCTGCTCCGGCGCATGCGCGAAGACAGTGCCCTGGTGGTGATGAGCACCGTCGGACCCCGTGCGGTGCGCGAGGTGGCCGACGCCGCCCCGCCCACCGTGGCCGTGCTCGACGTCCCCGTCACCGGAGGCGTCGCCCGAGCGGTCACCGGGGAGCTGAGCATGTTCGCCTCGGGCCCCCCGAGGACGCTTGAGCAGGTGCTGCCGGTCCTCGAGGCCTTCGGCACGCTCGTCGACTGCGGTCCGGAGATCGGCCAGGGCCAGTCGTACAAGGCCGTCAACCAGCTGCTGTGCTCTGTCCACATCGTGGCCGCGGCCGAGGCACTCGCCTTCGCGCAGGAGCTCGGCCTGGATCCGCAGAAAGCACTTTCCGCCGTCACCGGCGGCGCCGGGGGCTCATGGATGCTATCCGACCGCGGCCCCCGCATGCTCCAGGGGCTCGATGCCGAGGTGACGAGCACGATCGGCATCTTCGTGAAGGACTCCACCCTGGTGAAGGACATCGCCGACGACATCGGGTTCGACGCCCCGATGGTCACCACCGCCCAGGCGAAGTACCGGACGGCGCAGGATGCCGGCTGGGAGCACAGGGACGACTCCCAGGTGATCCGGACCTACCGGCGGTGACCCCGGTCCCGCGTCCTCGGCGGCTCGGCCGGACCATGGTGTCGAACTGTCGGAACGCGGAGGAGCCGGCTTCCGACGGCGCCGGTCGGAGGTCGTAGCGGGAGATCCGATGTTCGAGGCGCTCCGGGCGCGGAATGTCTGCAGCGCGGTCGAGCTCGATGCGAACCACGCACGGAGGAGCCGGACCCGCGCCGCCGCAGAGCCGCCCTCTGTTGACCCGGCGCGTGCACCCGTGGGATGGTTTGATGAACGAACGGTCGGTTGGTCAGGGACGGAGTGGCCCACGCCGGCCCCGTCCCGCAGCGACAGGAGTTCCACCATGTCCTCAGCCCCGCAGGCCTTCCTCGTCGGAGGCACGCGCACCCCGGTGGGCCGCTACGGCGGCGCGCTGGCGGGCGTGCGACCCGACGACCTCGCCGCGCTGGTCGTCAAGCACGCGGTGACCGACGCCGGGATCGATCCGCACGACGTCGACGAGGTGATCCTCGGCAACGCCAACGGCGCCGGCGAGGAGAACCGCAACGTCGCCCGCATGGCCTGGCTCCTGGCCGGCTTCCCCGACACCGTCCCGGGCATCACCGTCAACCGGCTGTGCGCCTCGGGCCTGAGCGCGATCACCATGGCCTCCCACATGATCAAGGCCGGAGCGGCGGACATCGTCGTCGCCGGCGGCGTGGAGTCCATGTCCCGCGCCCCATGGGTCATGGAGAAGCCCGCCAAGCCGTACGCGAAGCCCGGGGAGGTCTTCGACACCTCCATCGGCTGGCGCTTCACCAACCCGGAGTTCAAGAAGCACGACAAGATGACCTACTCCATGCCCGAGACCGCCGAGGAGGTCGCCGGGCTCGACGGCATCACCCGCCAGGACGCCGATGCCTTCGCCGTCGCCTCCCACGAGAAGGCGCTGGCCGCGATCGACGCCGGGCGCTTCGCCGAGGAGATCGTCCCCGTCACGATTCCCGGCCGCAAGGGCGCCACGACCGTGGTGGACACCGACGAGGGGCCCCGCCCCGGCACCACCGCCGAGGTCCTCGCGAAGCTGCGCCCGGTCGTGAAGACCGACGGCATCGTCACCGCCGGCAACTCCTCCTCGCTCAACGACGGCGCCTCGGCGATCCTCGTGGTCTCGGAGCGGGCCGCGCAGAAGTACGGGCTGACGGCCAGGGCACGGGTGGTCGACGGAGCCTCCGCCGGCGTCCCGCCCCACATCATGGGCATCGGCCCGGTCCCGGCGACCCGGAAGGTGCTCGAGCGCACCGGGTGGGACATCGACGACCTGGGGGCCGTGGAGCTCAACGAGGCCTTCGCGACCCAATCCCTGGCCTGCATCCGGCGCCTGGGCCTCGATCCGGGGACCGTGAACAACGACGGCGGGGCCATCGCGCTGGGCCACCCGCTGGGCTCCTCCGGCTCCCGGCTCGTGGTGACCCTGCTGGGCCGCATGGAGCGCGAGGACGCGGAGAAGGGCCTGGCCACCATGTGCGTGGGCGTGGGCCAGGGCACCGCCCTGCTGGTGGAGAAGCTCTGATGGCCGGCCCGAGCAAGATCCTGGGCGGGGAGTTCACCGCCCTGCGCCTGGAGGAGCGCGAGGACCGGTTGCACGTGGTCCTGGACCGCCCCGAGGTGCGCAACGCCATCGACGCGACCATGGTCGAGGAGCTGCACACGGTGTGCGGCTACCTCGAACGGCACCCCAAGATCCTGATCCTCTCCGGCACCGAGGTGAACGGGAAGGGGGTCTTCGCCTCCGGCGCCGACATCGCCCAGCTGCGCGAGCGCCGCCGGGACGACGCCCTGGCCGGGATCAACTCCCAGATCTTCGACCGGATCCACAGGCTCCCGATGCCCGTGATCGCCGCGATCGACGGCTACGCCCTGGGCGGGGGCGCCGAGCTGGCCTACGCCGCCGACTTCCGCATCGCCACCCCGCACCTCAAGCTCGGCCAGCCCGAGACGAACCTGGGCATCATCGCCGCGGCCGGCGGGCTGTGGCGGCTCAAGGAGCTCGTGGGCGAGCCGGTGGCCCTGGACATCCTCCTGGCGGGCCGGATCCTCGACGCGCAGGAGGCCCTGGCCCTGCACCTGGTCACCGAGCTGCACGAGCCCGCCCGGCTGGTGGCCGCCGCGCACGCGGTGGCCGACCGGATCGGCGCCCAGGACCCCCTGGCCGTGCGGATCTCCAAGCGGGTCTTCGCGGCCCCGCCCGCCGCGCACCCGCACATCGACGAGCTCGCCCAGGCCGTGCTCTTCGAGTCCCAGGCCAAGTTCGACCGCATGCAGGCGTTCCTGGACCGCAAGAAGACCAAGAGCTAGGAGCAGCCCATGAGCGAGAAGCACGAACTGACCGTTCCCGCCGTCGTCGGCGTCCTGGGCGGAGGCCGGATGGGCGCCGGGATCGCGCACGCCTTCCTCCTCGCCGGATCGAGGGTGACCGTGGTGGAGCGCGACGGCGTGGCCGCCGACGCCGCCCAGGAGCGCATCGAGCGCGACCTGGCGAAGTCGCTCGAGCGCGGCTCCGTGGACGGCAACCTGGAGGAGTGGTCGGAGAACCTCACCCTGTCGCTCAACCACGAGGACTTCGCCGACGCCCAGCTGGTGGTCGAGGCCGTCCCGGAGGTCTGGGAGCTGAAGATCCAGGCCCTGCAGGAGGTCGAGCGGAACCTCGCCGGGACGGCGTGGCTGGCCACCAACACGTCCTCGCTGTCCGTGGACGGGCTCGCCGAGCACCTGGCCCGCCCGGAGCGGTTCTGCGGGCTGCACTTCTTCAACCCGGTGCCGGCCTCGAAGCTCGTGGAGGTCGTGCTCTCGAAGCACACCGGGGACGAGCTCCGGGCACTGTCGGTGCAGTGGGTGAAGGGCCTGGGCAAGACGCCGGTGGTCGTCAACGACGCCCCCGGCTTCGCCTCCTCCCGCCTGGGCGTGGCGATCGCCCTGGAGGCCATCCGCATGGTCGAGGAGGGCGTGGCCTCCCCCGAGGACATCGACAACGCGATGGTGCTGGGCTACAAGTTCCCGGTCGGCCCGCTGGCGCTGACCGACATCGTGGGCCTGGACGTGCGGCTGGGCATCGCCGAGTACCTCGCGTCCACGCTCGGCGAGCGCTTCGAGCCCCCGCAGCTGATGCGGGACATGGTCGCCCGCGGGGAACTCGGCCGCAAGACCGGCAAGGGCTTCTTCGACCACGGCAGCTGACGCGGGGCCGTACCGTAGGAGGATGGACTCGAGACCGGGCGCCCCGGCCGGCTGGGACGGGGCGCTCAACGCCCGGCACCTGGCCGGGGACGTCTGGCGCATGGGCCGTGCGGAACGGCTCACGCCCGCCGGGTGGCGGGCCGCCGCGACGGACGGCGTGCGGACGGTCGTGGACCTGCGCAACGCCGGCGAGCGACGACGCCGCCGCACCGACCCCGTGGACGAGCCGGCCGCCCGTGCCGGCATCACCGTGCTGCACCGGCCCACCGAGGACCCGGCGCACCCGGAGTTCCCGCTCGTGGGCACCCCGTACCTCAACTCCCCGCGCGGCTACCGCGACTACCTGCGGCTGTTCCCCGGGCCCGTCGCGGAAGCCGTCCGGACGGTCGCGACCGCCGAGGGCGCCGTCGTCGCGCACTGCTCCGCCGGGCGGGACCGCACGGGTGTGCTCGCGCTGCTCCTGCTGCGCCTGGCCGGAGCGGGCCCGGAGCGCGTGGTCGCCGAGGACGAGGCCGCCACTCGGGGGATCAACGAGTGGCACCGGATCTCGACGGTTCCCCACCCGGTGGAGCGCCACCGCCCCGAGGAGGAGCTGGCCGCGGTGCTGGCGGACCGGCGTGCGGCGCTGGAGGAGCTCGTGGCCGGCCTCGACGCCGAGCGGTACCTGCGGGACGCCGGCCTCACCACGGCGGAGCTCGCGGCGCTGCGCCGGCGGCTCAGCCGGCCGCGCGGTCCTTGAGGAAGTTGGTGATCCGCACGGTGCACAGGCGCGTGCCGTCCTCGTGCACGATCAGCACCTCGTGACAGGTCAGCGAGCGCCCGAGCTGCACCGCGGTGGCCGTGGCCGTCACTGTGCCCGTGCGACAGGAGCGGTGATGGGTGGCGTTGACGTCGACCCCCACGGCCACCTTGCCCATGGTGGACGCGTGGATCACGGCCGCCCACGACCCCACGGCCTCACCCAGGGCGACCATCGCCCCTCCGTGCAGCAGGCCCAGTGACTGCCGGTTGCCCTCGACCGGCATCGTGGCCACCACGCGTTCGGCGGACTCATCGAGGACGGTGACGCCCATCTTCTCGTCGAGCTCGCCCAGGACGATGCGCCAGGGCTCGTGGGTCGCGGTCATGGTTCTCCTCGGGAACGGGGACCGGAACCCGGCCTGCCCTGGCCCCGGCGTGTGACGTAGGTTATCGTGATCATAATACCGAACGATCGGTCAGGATGCGGGCCCTCCGGCCCGCACGCACCCGAGCGAAAGGACCACTCATCGTGGCAGTTCAGACCCCGACGATCCTTCCCAGCTATCTCCAGGGCCGGTGGTGGGCCCCCGAGGACCCCCAGCAGGTCACGGAGGTCACCGACGCCTCGACCGGCGAGGTCGTGGCGCGGGTGTCCACCGACGGCATCGACATCGCCGCCGCCGTGCAGCACGGCCGGGCCGTCGGCCAGCGGGCGCTGGGCGAGCTGACCATCCACGAGCGGGCCCTGAAGCTCAAGGAGCTCGCGAAGCACCTCACGGAGCACAAGCAGGAGCTGTACGACCTCTCCTACGCCACCGGGTCCACCCTGAAGGACCACTTCTTCGACGTCGACGGCGGCATCGGCACGCTCTTCACCTTCTCCTCGAAGGGCCGCCGGGAGCTGCCCAACGCCAACGTGATCGTCGACGGGGCCGTGGAGCAGCTCTCCAAGGACGGGTCCTTCCTGGGCGAGCACATCTACACGCGCATGCCGGGGGTGGCCGTGCAGATCAACGCCTTCAACTTCCCGGTGTGGGGCATGCTCGAGAAGTTCGCCCCGGCCTTCCTCGCCGGCATGCCGACGATCGTCAAGCCGGCGACACCCACCGGCTACGTCACCGCGGCCTGCGTGCGACTGATGATCGACTCCGGCGTCCTGCCCGAGGGCTCCCTGCAGCTGGTCTCCGGCTCCGCACGCGACCTGCTCGACCACCTGGACTACCGCGACCACGTCGCCTTCACCGGTTCGGCCGGGACGGCCCGGTCGCTGCGCAACCACGAGAACGTCGTCAACGGCGGGGTGCGGTTCACCGCGGAGACGGACTCGCTCAACGCCGCGATCCTGGGGCCGGACGCCACCCCGGACACCCCGGAGTTCGAGGCCTTCGTCAAGGCCGTGTTCGTGGAGATCACCGCCAAGGCCGGGCAGAAGTGCACGGCGATCCGCCGGGTCATCGTCCCCCAGGAGCGGGTCGAGGACGTGGTGGCCGCGGTCGCCGAGCGCGTGCAGCAGCGCGTGGTCATCGGGGACCCCCGCGCCGAGGGCGTCACCATGGGCGCCTTGGCCTCGAAGGAGCAGCAGCGTGAGGTCCGCCGGGCCGTGGACCAGCTGGTCGCGGCCGGGGGCACGGTGCGCCTCGGCGGACCAGACGCCCCCGTGGGTGACGCCGACGCCGAGAACGGGGCCTTCTTCCCCGTGACCGTGCTCTCCTTCGACGACCCGGAGACCCCCGAGGTGCACTTCGTCGAGGCCTTCGGCCCGGTGACCTCCGTGCTCGGCTACACGGACGTCGACGACGCCGTGCGGCTCGCCGCGCTCGGCGGCGGGTCGCTGGTGGCCACCGTGTGCACGAACGACGGCGCCACCGCCGCCCGCTTCACGGCGGGCATCGGCTCCCACCACGGCCGGGTGCACTTCCTCAACCGCCAGGACGCGAAGACGTCGACCGGCCACGGCTCGCCCATGCCGCACCTCGTGCACGGCGGACCCGGGCGCGCCGGCGGCGGCGAGGAGCTCGGCGGGGTGCGCGGGGTCAAGCACTACATGCAGCGCACCGCCATCCAGGGCTCCCCCGACATCCTCACGGCCGTGACCGGCGTGTGGCACCAGGGCGCGGCCGCGAACAGCGTGACCCGGGAGGCCGTCGAGAGCGGCACGGGCGAACACCCCTTCCGGAAGTCGCTGGAGACGCTGCGGATCGGCGACCAGTTCGCCTCCGAGCTGCGCACCGTGACGCTGGAGGACATCCAGCACTTCGCCGACACGACCGGCGACACGTTCTACGCCCACACGGACGAGGAGGCCGCCACGGCGAACCCGTTCTTCCCGCGCCGGGTGGCCCACGGCTATCTGCTGGTCTCCTGGGCGGCGGGGCTGTTCGTGGAGCCCGCCCCCGGACCGGTGCTGGCCAACTACGGCCTGGAGAACCTGCGGTTCCTCACACCGGTCACCTACGACGACGCGATCCGGGTGACCCTGACGGCCAAGCAGATCACCCCGCGCGTGACCGACGAGTACGGCGAGGTGCGCTGGGACGCGGTCCTGCACAACCAGCACGACGAGATCGTGGCCACCTACGACGTGCTGACCCTGGTCGCCAAGACCTGGCCGGCCGCCTGACACCACCACGCCCGATCCCCGACCCACCGCTGCGCCGAGCCCCCAA